>NZ_JBCNAD010000021.1:0-111828 GCF_050477905.1 Neobacillus pocheonensis
AGCGCATACAAGAGAAATTAGACTACCATTCACCAATAGAGTTTGGTCAAATGGCAGCCTAAGAGGGTGTTTTATTCGTGTCTCAAATCACTAGGTCAGTCTAGTCTACAAGCTTTTTTAAAGGGTTTGAACTTTATTGGTCGAATACATATTACGTGGTTTTTATAGGATAAGGAGTTGAAAAGATGAAAAGTACGATTGAAATGTTTGTAATCGCTGCAAGAGATGGAAACAACGCGAAAGACTTTTATGAAAGTCTTTTTAATTGGAAAATTATCGATGTGGGCCCTCTGCTGCAAATTTCTGGTGCAGGTATCAACGGACACATTTTAAAATGGCCGCATCAAAATCATCCGACGCATGTCAGCATCTATATGAACGTGGATAACATTCAGGAAAGCTTGGAGAAAGTTGAGGAGACGGGCGGCACTGTTATCTTGCCGGAAATGGCGGTTCCAACTGGCGGTTCCATCGCTCAGCTCGTCGATCCTGATGGAAATATACTCGGCATTTATAAAGGCAGCGGACATAAGTATAAGGAACATAATGAGGAGATAGCATTCCATCAAATTGGATTCTTCGAAATAGCCACAAGAGAAGGGCATCGCTCGCAACAGTTTTATGAAAGTGTCTTTAATTGGAAAATCACTGATGATGGTCCTGTCATGAGTATTTCTAACGAGAATGCTGGACTGAATGGTCACCTCTTCAATTGGACACATGAAGAACTGACCTACCTGACACTGTACATAAAAGTAGATACGATTCCTGATTATTTAGAAAAAGTAACCCAGTTGGGCGGGAAGGTCATCGTCCCAGAGACGCCAATTCCTGAATTCGGTACCTTTGCTCAACTCCAGGATCTCGATGGAAATGTGATGGGAATTTATAGCGGAAGATAATTAATAATGAAACCGGTGGCTGTTAAAAAAGTTGCCGGTTTTTTTGCGTTCACAAAAGATTCGGAATTGTGTAGTTCAGATTGGTTTACGATGATAATAGAATTACAAATCATTTTTGAAAGGGGGAAGAACATCATGAAATATCAAAAGGCTATCAGTATTCTTGTATACACCATCACCATATTAGCCATCGCTGCCACATCCATTGCCATTTTCTCCAACCAAGGACCAGGGGAGTACAAACACTACTCTATTTATGGAGAATCCGTCGCCATTTATGGAAGAGGTCTCTACCAACACGATTCAGCAGCCATGGCGGCTCAAGCCATCGCCCAGGATTATGTCACCTTGTTTTTAGCGATTCCTTTGTTGTTAGTTTCGCTCTATATGACCCGAAAAGGCAAGATTAGAGGAAAACTGCTTCTCGCGGGAACATTAGGATATTTTTTATACACCTATGCCTCTTATTCATTTCTTTCAATGTACAATTCACTGTTCCTAGTCTATGTATCACTAATGTCCGTGTCCTTCTATGCCTTCGTTCTAGTCATGATGTCTTTTGATATTCCTAGCCTGCCGCTTTTTTTTAGCAATAAGCTTCCCATTAAATTAATAGGCATCTTTCTAATCTTTCTATCCGTCGTATTTAGTCTAATGTGGCTGGGTAAAATTGTTCCTTCACTCATAGATCGGACCCCGCCAGATGGCCTTCAGCACTATACCACCCTTGTTATTCAAGCACTAGATCTGGGGTTTGTGATTCCACTAGGAATCTTGGCAGGTGTTTTACTAATGAAGAGAAAACCGTTTGGGTATTTACTTTCATCTATGATGATAATAAAAGAGCTCACTTTATTGACCGCTCTATCTGCGATGGTATTATTCCAAATCCTAGCAGGCATCGAGGTCTTAATGATTATTTTTTGGACCATTCTCCTAATTAATTTGCTGGTGGTTTACTTGATATTTTTGATATTAAAAAATATTAGGGAACCTATTCTAAATGGACCAACGAATATTAGTGCATAAAAAAAGCTATTTGGATCCAGCAAAAATTATTGGATTCAAATAGCTTTTTCTTATTCTATGACTAACCCAGCAATTAATAATGCAAATGGAAAAAGAGCTACGAATAGAATTCTTGCCAAACTCACCCTGCCATATAAAACAATGGTACCAATTTGTTCATCCCAGGTAGATTTCCCATTCTTATTAAGGTCGAAGTAGGAAAAATAAAAGCAAATGAAGTTAAGAATTGGAACGCCAAAACCCATCCCGGCAGCATTCACAAAAATACTTCGCTTTAGTGCAGTCAGAAAGTCAATCGGGTCACCGTTAATGGTTCTCAGTTTAGCATTTAGTAAAGACTTCCCTAGGGTATTTCCAAATATCGAAAGGATTACAGCCTCCACTAAGATCCAGAGGATGAGACTTAACATAAATACAAACAAGCCAGAAGAGTTAACAATAAATTTGGGAGAGAAAATCGATATAAAAGTTATCAGGACTAATGAAAATAAAGATAAATCAAAGAATCGAGCTAAATATCTTACAATAGGTCTACCATTTGGATACGTATCTTTCTTTACTTCTTTCCATTCACTGGCATAATTTAGGAGAAGTGATTCTTCTGTGTAGTTGGAAAATAAATCAAGTGTATTGGCCATTTGCCAACCTGGCAGGTCTTTCGTCCAAATAAAGGTTTCACTGGATAAAATTTTTTGTTCAAACATTTTTTTTAGCTCAAAAAAACCAACTGGTCCTTGCTGTTTGTGATCGCGAATGTAAAACCAGACATTTCCCTCTGCTGGCTCCATTTTACCGCCTCCTTGATTAGGTAAATTATACCATGTAACCGTTTTCGATAGTCTGTATCTATTTTTGAAAAATTTATGACACTTTCAAAGAGCCGGATAAATTTTATGAAAAGAAAAATACTAACAAATGTTCGGAGGTGGAAGGAATGGAACAGAAGGATTTTGAAGAAATTTATGAGCAGTACAAAGAACAAAGCGAGCAGCAAGCCCAAATGGAAGCAGGTCGAAGTAATAGTGATGGGAAAGAAGAGTTCGTCGCGGTAAGGAAAAATGATGACGGGGATATTATTGCCTTTAAAACGAGTACTGGGCGGGAATTAGATTATATTACAGCATTAGACGAAGCCAAGGCTGGTAAGCTTGCCCATGTTGATGTTTTTCATAAATATGGGAGAGACATTATTCGCAGCGAGCCGGATGGGATTAAAGAAAACAATTTAGATCAGTTACCGGAATTTTAATCTTAAAAGACTGAGAGTCCAATGATGCTGCTCAGTTTTTTTCTGTAAGGAAGAACTATCAGTCGGTCAGTAAAAAAAGAGCTTGGAAACCCAAGCTCTTTTACTTATGAGCAAGCTCATATTCACTAATTTTTTCTTCGTAGCTTAATGTGACGCCGATTTCATCCCAGCCGTTAAGCAGCATTTGCTTTGGATAGGGAGCGATATCGAATTTCAGTTCAAAGCCTTCATTGTCATACACGACTTGCTCTTCAAGATTCACGGTTAACGTATAGCCTTCAGTGTCAGCTTTTTTCATAATTGTTTGGACATCGGTTTCGCTTGCTTGGATGGCAAGAATACCATTCTTCACGCAGTTATTTTTAAAAATATCGGCGTAGCTTGGTGCGATAATGACTTTGAAGCCAAAGTCCTGTACAGCCCACGGGGCATGCTCCCGGGAAGAACCGCAGCCAAAATTATCGCCTGCTACCAAAATGGATGCACCTTGATATTGAGGGGCGTTTAATGGAAAATCCTCACGTAGTTCTCCATTGTCATCGAAACGCCAATGATAAAACAGGAATTGACCAAAGCCGCTACGCTCAATCCTCTTTAAAAACTGCTTCGGAATAATTTGGTCTGTATCAACATTAGTCCGGCTTAATGGACAAACAAGGCCTTGATGTATACGTAATGGTTCCATTTTTTAACTAACCTCCTGTGCAGTGAATTGGCGGACATCAACAAAACGGCCAGCGACCGCAGCGGCAGCAGCCATTTCAGGGCTGACTAAGTGGGTACGTGCGCCGTTACCTTGACGGCCTTCAAAGTTTCGGTTAGAAGTTGAAGCACAGCGTCCGCCTGGAGGAACGATATCGTCATTCATCGCCAAGCACATACTGCAGCCGGCTTCGCGCCACTCAAATCCTGCCTCTTTAAAGACTTCGTCTATGCCCTCTTTTTCAGCAGCCAGTTTGATGCTGAAGGAACCTGGAACAACGATTGCTTTTACAGAAGGATTAACCTTACGGCCACGGATAACTTCAGCCGCTTTACGTAAATCACTTAAGCGTGAGTTTGTACATGAACCAATGAATACATGGTCAATCTGAACACTGGAAATCGGCTGACCAGCTTCAAGACCCATGTATTGAAGGGCGCGGTTAATCTCGTCTTTTTCACTTGGTTTATCTGTTTCATCTGGAGTAGGAACAGTTGCTGTGATAGGTATACACATTCCTGGGTTAGTTCCCCATGTTACCTGCGGTTCTACTTCGGATGCTTCAATTTCGACTACAGCATCATATGTGGCACCTTCATCAGTAGCAAGTCCTTTCCAGCGAGCGACAGCTTTTTCGAATTCCTCACCTTGAGGAACATGACGGCGACCTTTTAAGTATTCAAAAGTCGTTTCATCAGGGGTTATAAGTCCG
The DNA here is from genome assembly GCF_050477905.1 of Neobacillus pocheonensis. NCBI lineage: Bacteria > Bacillati > Bacillota > Bacilli > Caryophanales > Bacillaceae > Neobacillus > Neobacillus pocheonensis. The sequence continues at coordinate 4,596 of NZ_JBCNAD010000021.1, forward strand.
GCTCTTGCACCAGCCTCAATCGACATGTTGCAGACAGTCATTCGTTCTTCCATAGACATGGCGCGGATGGATTCACCTGTGTATTCCATCACATAACCGGTACCAAATTGGACCCCGAACTTTCCAATTATCGCAAGGATTAAATCTTTTGCTGTTACGCCTGTCCCAAGTTTCCCATTTACTTTTACATTTAGGGTTTTTGGTGGTGCCTGCCAAAGGGTTTGTGTTGCAAGGACATGTTCCACTTCGCTTGTACCGATACCAAACGCTAGCGCACCGAATGCACCGTGGGTAGAAGTATGGCTATCACCGCAGACAATCGTTTTTCCAGGCTGAGTAAGGCCTAGTTCTGGACCAATAACATGGACAATTCCGTTATCAGGATGATGAATGTCAGCCAGTGGAACTTCGAAATCTTGGCAATTTTGCTGTAAGGTATCGATTTGTTTTTTCGAGATCGGGTCGTTAATCGTAAGACGCTGGCGAGTTGGAACGTTATGATCCATTGTCGCAAATGTAAGATCCGGCCGGCGCACTTTGCGTCCGTTCATTCGTAAGCCCTCAAACGCCTGAGGAGAGGTTACTTCGTGAACAAGATGCAAATCAATATATAGTAAATCAGGTTTCCCTTCTTCCTGATAGACAACATGCTGTTCCCAAATCTTTTGGATAATATTTTTTGGTGTTTGCATAAGCTTCTCCTTCCTCACATTAATAGATAGGATGAATATTTCTTGCTATTAAGAATTTATCTGCGGAAAAAATCATTTTATCTGCGATAATTAACTATTTATCTGCGAAAACACATATTTTATCTGCGATAATCGACTGTTTATCTGCGGAAATCATTCATTTATCTGCGAAACCCAAAAACTCAGGCAGATTCTAGTAATAAACCGCCAGGACCTCATTCGAGCCTGACGGTTTCACTAACGCTTTTTTAAACGTAACAGCTCATGATACATTTAGAAGGACTTTGAGATTTGATATAATCAACAATCAATCGAGTCATTTCCGCTGTACCTACTTGGCGGCCCTCAGTAATCTGCAGATCGGCTGTGTGGAAGCCGGCATCCAGTACGGATTGGACCGCATCCTCAATCATTTTCGCTTCATCATCTAATTTGAATGAATATCGTAGCATAAGTGCAGCAGATAAAATCATCGCGACAGGATTGGCAATACCCTTGCCGGCAATATCTGGAGCAGAGCCATGAACAGGTTCGTAAAGTCCAACACCGGATTCATTTAAACTAGCAGAAGGGAGCATGCCAAGTGAGCCAGTTAATACCGAAGCCTCATCACTTAAGATATCTCCAAACATATTCTCCGTTACGATAACATCGAAATGAGATGGATTGGTAATCAGCTTCATTGCTGCCGCATCCACTAAAACATGTTCAAGGGCAACATCTGGATATTGTGCCTTTTTCTCTTCGACAATCTCACGCCAAAGCTTACTGGATTCAAGCACATTAGCTTTATCAACTGAAGTAAGGCGTCCGCGCCGGCCTTGTGCTGCCTGAAACGCTTTGTCTACAATTCTTTCAATCTCCCCGCGAGTATAGGCAAGTGTATCAACTACTAGCTGGCCGTTGTCACGACGTTCACTTGGAGATCCAAAGTAAATACCGCCAGTTAATTCACGAACAATAAGGAGGTCGCTTCCTGAAACTACTTCTTCCTTTAATGGTGAAGCATGGAGCAAATTCTTAAACCCTTTAATCGGACGAAGGTTTGCATATAAGTCCAATGCTTTGCGGATACCTAGCAAGCCTCTTTCAGGACGTAAGTGGGAAGGGTTGTTATCCCATTTTGGCCCGCCTACTGCACCAAGTAATACCGCATCTGCTTGCTTGCAGGCATCAACGGTTGATTCTGGAAGGGGAGTGCCGTAAAGGTCAATGGCTGCTCCTCCGATTTCATGGGTTTCGAAGCTAAAAGAGTGGTTATATTCTTCAGCAATTGCATTTAATACATCTTTCGCAGATTCAATAACTTCCTTGCCGATACCATCACCGGGAAGTAAGACAATTTGTTTTTTCATTAGAAGCAACCTCCTCATTTTTTGTATTGGTTCTTTTAAATTTGTCTGTTGATTTCCGCTCCAGGCACTCGCTTTCCGCGGGCGGTTCGGGAGCCTCCTCGGCGCTTGAAGCGCCTGTGGGGTCTCCCTTGACCCGTTTTTCCCGCAGGAGTCTCGCGCCTTCTGCTCCAATCAACAGAGTAGTAAAATCAACGATTAACTCTTGTAATGGATGGGCGCCTGTGAGTGAGGCGCCTAGAACTATTAAAGTGCTGCTGGTTCTTTAACAATAGCTTTTTGGTTAAAAAATACACGATTGACAGCATTCAAAAACGCTTTTGCGGAAGCTTCCAACACATCCTGAGCTGAAGCACGTCCGCTGACATTCGTGCCGTTTACGGTCATTTTTACATGGACTTCAGCAAGTGCATCTCGTCCGCGGCCTACTGAACTTAAGTTAAAATCAGTAAGATGGATTTCTTCTTTTATTAGTGCTTCCAATGTGTTCATTAGAGCTTCTACGCTACCGGACCCAGTTCGGGCAGTTTCAACCCGAATGCCTTCAGGAGTCGTAAGAGCAACTGTGGCAGTCGGCAGATTCGCTGATCCGTATTGAACCTGAAACGCAACAAGTTCATATTTTTTCACATCGATAGCCGCTGTTTGGATATCAATTAAAATCGTAAATAAATCCTCATCGGTTACTTCTTTTTTCCGGTCTGTTAATTGCTTGAAAGACTGGAAGGCTTCATTAAGCTTTTCTTGAGATAATTCAAAGCCCAACTGCTCGATTTTGTCTTTAAAAGCATGACGTCCTGAATGCTTACCAAGGACAAGATCATTGGATCCGACCCCAACCATCGAAGGTGTAATAATTTCATAAGTTAACGCATTTTTTAACACGCCGTCCTGGTGAATCCCGGATTCATGGGCAAAGGCATTTTTTCCAACAACGGCTTTATTAGGAGGGACCTTCATCCCGGTAAAGCGGCTTACTAAGTCGCTGGTGCGTTTGATTTCTTTTAAAACTAGATTCGTAGTAAATGGATATTTATCTTTGCGAATATTTAAGGCAACAGCAATTTCTTCTAATGATGCGTTTCCAGCACGTTCACCAATTCCGTTGATCGTTCCTTCAACTTGAGTTACGCCATTTTCAATCGCTGCGAGCGAGTTAGCAACGGCCATTCCTAAGTCATCATGGCAGTGGCAGGATAATGCTGCCCTATGGATATTTGGAACGTTTTCCCTTACGTAACGGAACATGCGACCGTATTCCTCTGGTGTTGTGTAACCGACCGTATCTGGAAGATTAATAACGGTTGCTCCAGCATCAATGACTTTCGTAATGATTCGGACTAGAAAATCAAGATCGGACCGGGATGCATCTTCAGCTGACCATTCAATATGCGGAAATCTCTGTCTTGCATAAGCGACCATGTCTACCGCAGTCTGAACAACTTGATCCTCAGTTTTCATTAATTTATATTTCATATGGATAGGGGAGGTAGCTAGGAAAACATGCAATCTTGGTTCTGCTGCATCTTTTAATGCATCCCACGCAATGTCAATGTCCGATTTTGTTGCTCGGGCCAAACCAGTGACGGAAGAATTTTTTATCGTTCTGGCAATAGCTCTTACGGCTTCGAAATCGCCTTGAGAGGAAGCCGGGAAGCCGGCCTCCATAATATCCACGCCAAACCGCTCAAGCTGTCTGGCAATTTCTAATTTTTCAAGCTGGTTTAAATTTACACCAGGAGATTGTTCGCCATCGCGTAAGGTCGTATCAAAGATGTTAACGTGAACCATTTACCACCACTTCCTTCTTTTGGTTTACTGGCTTTTTAATAAATGGCATTAAAGCGCGAAGTTCACGGCCAACTACCTCAATTTGGTGATTGTTTTCGCTGCGGTTAATCGCATTGAATTGTGGACGATTAGCCTGGTTTTCTAGGATCCATCCTTTTGCGAAGGCACCTGTTTGGATATCCTTTAATACGTCTTTCATACGTGCTTTTGTATCTTCATTTACAACGCGTGGTCCAGAAACGAAATCTCCCCATTGTGCTGTATCAGAGATAGAATAGCGCATGTTTTCTAATCCACCTTCGTATAAAAGGTCAACGATTAATTTCAATTCATGTAAGCACTCGAAGTAAGCAACTTCAGGCTGATATCCTGCTTCTACTAGCGTTTCGAAGCCTGCTTTGATTAGGGCAGTAGTACCGCCGCAAAGAACTGCCTGCTCTCCGAATAAATCTGTTTCTGTTTCTTCTTGGAAAGTAGTTTCTAGTACACCTGCACGGGCTGCTCCAACTCCCTTTGCATATGCAAGTGCTAGTTCACGTGCTTGACCAGTATAGTCTTGGTAAACGGCATAAAGGGCAGGAACGCCAGCACCTTCTGTATACGTACGACGTACTAAGTGTCCTGGACCTTTTGGAGCAACTAGGAATACGTCAACATCTGCTGGAGGAACGATTTGTGTAAAATGAACGTTGAAACCATGTGCAAAAACTAAAGCATTTCCAGCTTCAAGATTTGGCTTGATGCTTTCTTCATAAACCTTTGGTTGCATTTCATCTGGAAGAAGAACCATAATCACGTCACCTTGACGGGCAGCTTCTGCTACAGTTGTTACTTCAACACCATCTTCAACTGCTTTATCCCAAGATTTACCTCCGCGTAGACCAACAACAACATCAAAGCCGCTTTCCTTTAAGTTAAGTGCGTGTGCATGACCTTGTGAGCCATATCCGATTACTGCGATTTTCTTTCCTTGTAAAACTGCCTCTTGAATATCACCGTTATATAGTACTTTTGCCATTTTAAATCATCCTCTCAAATATATTAGTTATTTTAATAGTGAATATGTTGCTAGTTCGTTTACTTGCGGTTGATGACCGCGTTGGAAAGCAGTCAGGCCAGTTCTGGCAATTTCTTTAATGCCGAATGGTCTTAGTAACTCAATCAAAGCATCGATTTTATCAGGACGGCCTGTGATTTGAACGGCCAAACTATCTTTACTCACATCGATGATCAAGGCACGGAATGGATCGATAATTCCGTTGATTTCGCTGCGGAGTTGTGAACTGCTCGCCACTTTTATTAGTGCTAGTTCCCTTACCACGATTGCTTTATCGGTAATATCGGAAACTTTTAAAACATCAATTTGCTTGTTTAATTGTTTTGTAACCTGCTCAAGGCGTTGGTCATCTTCGACTTCGACGACTAGAGTCATTTTTGAGATTCCTTCTGTTTCGGTTTTTCCTACTGAAATGCTCTCAATATTAAATTGCCGCCTTTGCAAGAGACCAGTAACTCGGTTCAAAACACCACTTCGATCTTGGACCGTTAGAGTGATAATTCGTTTCATGATGGTTTCACCCCAATCATTTCATGTATCCCTTTACCTGGAGCAATCATTGGAAAAACTTTTTCCTGCTGAAACACTCGGCAATCCATGAGTACAGGACCGTTATAAGCAAACACTTCTGGAAGCTTGGTGATTAGTTCTTCCTGGGTTTCGATTTTCAATCCGCGAATATGATAGCTTTCTGCAAGCTTTACAAAATCCGGCTGTGAATGAAGAATCGATTCAGAAATACGATTGCCGTGCAGCAATTCCTGCCACTGACGAACCATTCCGAGTGCTCCATTATTAACGATAATGATTTTGATTGGCAGGTTCTGTTCATAGATTACAGACAGTTCCTGTAAAGTCATTTGGAAACCGGCATCACCGACAATTGCGACAACAGTGCTTTCATGAGAAGCCATTTGTGCTCCAATTGCAGCAGGGAAGCCAAAGCCCATTGTTCCTAGTCCACCGGAGGTGACCCAGCGATGTGGTTTTTCAAAATTGTAATATTGTGCGGCCCACATTTGGTGCTGACCAACATCGGTTGTGACGACTGCATCACCACTTGTTACTTTATGAATGGCTTCAATCAGCCATTGCGGGCTCATTCCGTTTGGAGTGTGTTTATACCAAAGCGGGAATTCATCTTTATATTTGGCCAGTGTTTCTAACCATGGTTCGTGTTCGGGCGATTCAGGTGTTTGATTGATCAGCTCGACTAATGCTTCCTTTGCGTCCGAAACGATAGGTATTACAGTTGGAACATTTTTTCCAATTTCTGCAGGGTCGATATCGATATGAGCGACCTTTGCACTTGGTGCATAGTGTTTTAGATTTCCAGTAAGACGGTCATCAAAACGTGCCCCAATATTGATGAGTAAGTCACATTCGTACATCGCCATGTTGGCTGCATATGTTCCGTGCATACCACCCATTCCAAGAGAGAGAGGGCTGTTAGCAGGGAATGCTCCAAGACCAAGCAGTGTAGTCACTACAGGAAGTTGATGCTTCTGTGCAAAAGCTGTTAATTCTGCAGAAGCTTTGCCGTGAAGGACACCAGCACCCGCTAGTACGAGAGGCTTCTTCGCCTTAACAAGTGCATCTGCCAGTTTTTTGATTTGCAGCGGATTTGGCTTTGTTGTCGGCTGGTAACCTGGCAAGTGAATGCTTACTTCTTCTTGTTCTCCGGTTACAACTCCAGCTGAAATATCTTTTGGTATGTCGATAAGGACTGGTCCTGGTCGGCCGGTAGAAGCAATATGAAAGGCTTCCTTTACGATTCTTGGCAGGTCAGTAATGGATTGAACCTGATAATTATGTTTCGTAATCGGTGTCGTGATCGCCATAACGTCCGCTTCCTGGAAAGCATCGGTTCCAATGACACTGCGTGCAACCTGGCCTGTGAAAATCACGAGTGGTAAGGAGTCCATCATAGCATCTGTAATTCCTGTAACCAGGTTTGTTGCCCCAGGTCCTGAGGTGGCAAGGACTACTCCTGGCTTCCCAGTAATTCTCGCATAACCTTCTGCAGCATGGATACTGCCTTGTTCGTGACGGAAGAGGACATGCTTGATTCTATCCTGTGCCCGATAAATGGCGTCATATATTGGCAAGACAGCACCACCTGGATACCCAAAAATGGTATCAGCTCCTTCATTTATCAGTAAATCAATGAGAAGGTCTGCACCTGTTTTTGGTGCGGTACTGGTTTGGAATTCCAGCTTTGCTTCAACTTTCACCTTGTTTCCCTCCTTAAGGGTATTTGAATATTAAAAAAACTCAGCGTATAGCTTTGTCTTGTTTAAACATAGTAAAAAAGACCTTATTCTCCCCGAATAAACTGCAGTTAAGAAATCAAAGCAGAATAATCGGGGAGAAAAGGCCTTTCATTTTCTCGGTACCACCCGGTTTTTACAGTATCCTTACGAATACTGCCTTATGAAGCGACTATTAAATCAAAAAACGCTTCTTTTTGTAACAGGTGTCAAAGCTAACACCCGGTTGCGCCTACTAAACTCATGGCCGTTCAGCACAACACTCAGGGATGATGTCAGAATAGGTTGTATTACTGGGCTTCCAGCGACCCCAGCTCTCTGAAAATACAATTGTCTATTCCTTTATTCCCGTCATCGATTTTTAATATTTTTTTGTCAAATGATGAATCATTTAACGCTTTAGTACCTTAGCTTCCTTGGGAAGGGGAGGGGTACTACTAATTCCCATTTGTATTCTCTATATCTTCATGATTCCGCCAGTATTGGCAGAGGTAACAAGCTTTGCATATTTTGCAAGATAACCAGTTTTAATTTTTGGCTCTGGTTTAACCCAAGCAGAGCGTCTTTCAGTTAAAACCTCGTCATCGACGAGAAGTTCAATGGATCTTGCTTCAAGATCAATTAAAATTTTGTCACCATTTTCAACTAGAGCGATAGGTCCGCCTTCAGCTGCTTCAGGAGAGATATGACCGATTGAAATTCCTCGGCTGGCTCCTGAGAAACGTCCATCAGTAATGAGGGCGACTTCTTTTCCTAAGCCGCGGCCAGCAATAGCAGAGGTAGGAGCAAGCATTTCTGGCATCCCCGGTCCGCCTTTTGGACCTTCGTAACGAATAACAACAACATGGCCTGATTTTACAGTACCATTATTAATGTTTTCTTGTGCGTCATCCTGTGACTCAAATACAATTGCTTCCCCAAGGAAGGTTTTAATCGATGGATCGACGGCGCCAACCTTGATAACACCGCCATCTGGTGCAATGTTTCCATACAGGATGGAAAGTCCGCCGACAGGGCTATATGGATTGTCTTTTGTCCGAATCACCGCTTCATTTGTGATTGTTGCTTCCTTCACATTTTCGGCAAGTGTTTTTCCAGTAATCGTCAAGCAGTTATCATGCAAGGCGCCTTCAACTTTGTAAAGCTCATTGATGATGGCACTAACACCGCCTGCACGGTGAACATCGTCCATGGAATAATCAGATGCTGGCATAATTTTTGCTAGATAAGGAACTTTTTCTGCAATTTTGTTGATTTCGCGAAGATCGTACTCAATACCAGCTTCATGGGCGATGGCTAAGGTATGTAATACCGTGTTAGTTGAACCGCCCATAGCCATATCAAGTGCAAATGCATTATCAATCGCTTCTCTTGTAATGATATCGCGTGGGCGAATATCTTTTTTCACTAATTCAATTAGATGTCTGGCAGCCTGACGAATTAATTCATGTCTTTCTTCTGAAGTCGCAATGATTGTTCCGTTTCCTGGAACCGTCATTCCTAGAACTTCCATAAGGCAGTTCATGGAGTTTGCTGTAAACATCCCTGAACAAGAGCCGCATGTTGGACAAGCGTTTGTTTCAATGTCAAGGAGCTGCTGCTGAGTAATTGTACCGTTATGATAAGCACCAACTCCTTCAAAAACAGAAGTGAGAGAAAGCTGCTTCCCGGATGAGGATACACCGGCTTCCATTGGACCACCAGATACAAAAACAGATGGTACATTAGTTCTAGCCGCTGCCATTAACATTCCTGGAGTGATTTTGTCACAGTTTGGAATGTAAAACACTCCATCAAACCAATGGGCATTAATAACTGTTTCAGCACTATCCGCGATAATCTCACGGCTTGGAAGAGAATAGCGCATTCCAATATGTCCCATGGCAATACCGTCATCGACACCGATGGTATTAAATTCGAATGGGATACCACCTGCTTCACGGATTGCTTCTTTTACAATCTCACCGAAATGATTAAGGTGTTTATGTCCTGGAATAATTTCAATAAACGAGTTACAAACACCGATGAACGGCTTTTCTAAGTCACTCGTTTTTACCCCGGTTGCGTATAATAAGCTGCGGTGGGGGGCTCGATCAATCCCCTTTTTAATCATATCGCTTCGCATTTTTTTATCTCCTAACTGACGATGGCGTGACCTGCGCTTGTTGGATAACAAGCCACTCCGTCCGTTGTGACAATTCGTCTAAATTCCTCTAATAATTGATTTGTGATTTTCCCTGGTTTACCGTCTTTAATCACTCGTCGATCCACATCAATGACGGCAATCACTTCGACAGCTGTTCCAGTTAAGAAAACTTCATCTGCGGTATAAACATCGTGTCTTGTAAAAGGTGTTTCTCTTACTTCGAAACCTTTAGCCCTTGCGACATCGATAATGGCATTTCGTGTAATTCCTTCTAATGCTCCTAAGTAAACCGGAGGAGTATAGATGACTCCATTTTTTACAATGAAGATATTATCAGCTGATCCTTCCGTAACATAACCTTGGTCATTCAGCATTAATGCTTCCTGGACACCAACCTGATTGGCTTCCAGCTTTACAAGGATATTATTCAAGTAGTTCAGCGATTTAATTTGTGGGCTCAGTACATCTGGGCGATTTCTTCTGCTCGCAACAGAGGCGATTTTGATTCCATGCTCGTAAAACTCCTTTGGATACATGGTCAACTCCTCAGCGATAATGATTACATTTGGATTAGAGCAGGAAGAAGGGTCCAGTCCGAGATTCCCTTTACCGCGTGAAACAACGACACGAATATAGGCGCTTTCTAGCTGATTTTTACTAATCGTTTCTACGATTAGTTGTGTCATTTCCTCCTGTGTATATGGAATCTTCAACATAATGGATTGTGCTGATTCATATAGCCTTTTTAGGTGGGCATCGAGCCTGAAGACGTTTCCGCTGTAAACACGGATACCTTCAAATACTCCATCACCATATAAAAAGCCATGGTCAAATACTGATACTACAGCATCCTCTTTCTTGACGAACTGGCCGCCAAGGAATATCCATTGACTTCCCAACTTAACCACTCCTATATATCAGTTTCTTATTGACGATAATCATACAACCAATCGGAAACATGGTCAATATAAAAATCAGACAATTCAAACTAATCAAAATAATTGGTAGCGTTTTCATTCTTGTTCTAATAAGGAAAAAGCGATTAAAAATTTTTTTGAAATTTTTTTCTATTAAGTATTTTTGGGGTGGTAAGGAGGAGGTGGAAATGAGAGGAAAGTAAGGTGGAGGTTTTAGAAACTATTAAAAAGATAACTCTAAAACTTTATTACAATTCGAACTAAAATACCTACTGTAAGATAGTTTTTTCTATTCCAACTTTGCTAGTTGTTCATATACTTCCTGTAAAGTAGTAAATCCTTTCTTTTGAGCGATTTCTAGATAATACCCCCAAATTTGGGCGGTCATCATGGCATCCCCAAGGGCATGGTGCCGATCACGTATCTCAATCCCACAAGCGATGCATACCTCTTCAAGCGGGGATGATTTCATAGATGAGTCAACAAGACGAATTAAAAAAGAAGTATCTATTATCCGATGGCTAAATTTAGTTCGTAAATGATCTCGAGTCATTTTCTTCATAAAAGAAAGTTCATGGTTGGCGTGATGGGCGACAAGTGTTGCTCCATTAACAAACTTGAAAAACTGCATTAACACATCTGAAGCATTCGGTGCATTCTGTAAATCAATTTCTCCTATATTGGTTAAAGTGGTAATTTCAGCAGATAGTGAGAGGTTTGATTTAATGAGTGAATAAAAAGTTTCTGCTGTCTCAATTTTCAAACCAGTCATCTTAATGGCGCCGATAGAAAGAACATAATCTCCTTTTTCGGGGTAAAATCCTGTTGTTTCCAAATCAAACACGACTACCTTTAACTCGCTAAGAGGGGTGTCTAAGCTGCTTTTTTGTTTCATTTCATTTTGAAGATTCCTAATGAAAGCTAGTTGCTGTGAAGTAGAATACCCCCCCATACCTGCATAAATACTCGAATTGAGCTTCCCGGATATTTGCCGGAAAAATTGGATCATTTCATTCATTCCCATTTTAATCATCCTTTTCTAGTAACTTCCTCACAAGTCGATAAAAGACAGCGCCGTTTCTGATGATGTCCTTTAACTCTCTTTTTTGTTTTTTGGTTAACGTTTGGATGGATAGAAAATGTCCTGATTCATAGTTAGTATGATTTCCAAATAATAGGCGGTAGTTTAAGAGTGTTACTAGATGCCCTTTATATAATTCTTTTTCAGAAGAGGGAAGAATGTTATTTTCCAGTCTATCGAGTCTTGATAGGGTTGAGGTTTCCAACATATTTTCGTGAATGGCTAAAAGGCGTACGGCATTTACATACGGGAATAGACCAATTTCCTTTAGATTAAGTGATCCTGCAAAGGGGCCATGTGTTTCAACTAATAAATTCCCTAAAATGTTTATCCCTCTTTTAACGAACATCGTATTACCTAGAACCTTTGAGATAAGATGTTCTTTATGCACGGTTTGATAAACAAGCGTTTTTAGTTTGTCGATATATTCAGGCTCACCAAACAAGGATCTTCCATCAATAAAAATTAATAGATGTCGAATCGATTCCCAGGAGGAGTCAAGAATCCAATTCATTAATTGCTGCTCCCATTCAAATAAGGATTTACACCACATTGGGTTGCTGGACATGACTCCGCCATCACAGTAATCATAACCGGCTTGGTATAGGCCTTCGGAAATTTCCTTTCCCAATTGTAAAAAATAGACTTGTGTGTCTGGATTTGTTTCCTGATAAATGATTCCGTGGTCTTGATCACTCCAAATAGATTGTTCCGATCGACCTGCACTTCCCATAATAAAAAAAGAGAAAGGACATGGCGGTGGGCCATTTTTTACAACTATTTGATTGATGGATAAATGGATGACTCGCTTCATGATTTCATCATGGAGACGGTTAAGTTTAAAGTGGTCAAGAGAGACCTCAGGTATCTGCCGATTCCTGTAGTCCCTAATCTCTAAGTAGCTGGTTTCATTCATCTATTTCACCACTTTTCTATTAAAAATTGCCCCCAGCCCCAAAAAGGGGCGGGAAGCTAAATATAAGGGTTAAGCATTTAGTTTTTGCTCTGCTTTTACTAATTCCGGATAGCCGTAGCTTCCATGTTCGCTCAAATCAAGACCAATAATTTCTTCCTCTTCTGTCACTCGCAGCCCATTCATGACTGCCTTCATGATGGATAAAAGAATAAAGGAAACGATAAAGGCAAATGCGCCGCAGGCGAGAACCCCAATGGCCTGAACCCCTAACTGATGAAGGCCGCCTCCATAAAATAATCCAGGTTGGCCAACGGTTGCTAATTTCTTTGTAGCAAAAAATCCAGTGGATAATGTACCCCAAACTCCGGCAGCACCATGGACAGATAAAGCTGCGATAGGGTCATCAATTTTTCTATTTTCAAAGAATCTAATGCTGTAAAATACGAGGATCCCGGCAATAAAGCCAATCACAACAGCTGCCCAAGTATCCACAAAGGCACAGGAAGCGGTAATGGCAACTAAACCTGCCAATGCGCCGTTTAACATCATTGGTACATCTGCTTTTCCCATTACTATCCATGATATGATCATTGCTGCTATTGTCCCGGCGGCAGCTGCCAGATTTGTATTTAGGGCAACGAAGCCAAAGAAGCCTTTATCAACGGATAATGTACTGCCGGCATTAAAACCGAACCATCCAACCCATAAGAGTAAGACACTTAACGCTGTAAACACTTGGTTATGTCCAGCTAGATTATTAGCAGAGCCATCTTTATTATATTTCCCAATCCGAGGTTTCAGGATTATTGTTGCTGCTAAAGCTGCCATTGCACCTGTTAAATGGACTACTGTAGAACCGGCAAAGTCTTGTTCACCATGTTCTGCTAACCAGCCGCCGCCCCAAATCCAATGGGCAATTGGGGGATAAACAATAACGGAGAATAAGACCGCGAATACTAGGTATGCTCCTAATTTTGCTCGTTCAGCAAACCCGCCAAACGCAATCGTTAAGGAAATACCTGCAAAGGCTAATTGGAATAAAAAGAAAACCGAACCGGAGAGCGATAGACTATCTATATCATATCCTGAGTAAAAGAAATCAGAGAAGCCGATTAGAGAATTGCCCTTTCCAAAGATTAACCCAAAGCCGACTGCCCAAAATACAATCGAGCCTATCCCAAACGTTAGAATGGTTTTGCCGGCAATGTGTCCAGCGTTTTTCATCCGGGTGGACCCTGTTTCTAATAGGATAAACCCTCCAATCATTAAAATGACAAGGACAGCACCAAGCATGACCCACATACTGTTCATTAAGAATAATGTATCCATCGATTCTCCTCCTTTTTAGTTATGTTAATTTTCTTAACATTCGATGTAGTTGTATTTTTACACGGATGAGGAGATGTTTCTACAAGTTTGTCAGGATATCTAACATGATTTTTTGTTTTACAAAATAAAGGCCCAACTTCTGTTAGGAAGATGGACCTTTTCGTGAACCGAACTGAGCATTTAATTGTCCTTGGATCATTTTTCTTCTGACATCGTTTTGATTTTGTTTTTTCTGAGCGCGAAGCATTTCTTTTCTAATTTCATGTGTCTGGACACCGTCTTCGATTTTGTTAGCGATTTCTACTAGAAGCTCTACATCTGCAAAGGAATATTTTCGACTTCCTCCTGGTGTTCTTTCAGGGAATATTAATTTTCTCTCTTCATAGTAGCGAATTTGTCTTTCGGAAAGACCGGTTAGGTCTCGGACAACCCCAATGGTAATGACCTTTTTATCTTTATAAGATGTCTCATTTGCCATGACTCTCTCTCACCACACAATATTAGCATTCTTAAAAACTATTACGTACAAGATATTTTATGTTATATTTTCTCACATGAGACGGAAAAATTGAACGAAAAATGCTTTATATTGAAAAGATTTTTCCACGGGGGGTCTAATTCTTATTGTTGTTAGGGGAAAGATTTTTTTTATAAATAGCCTCCAATTCACTGATTGTGAAGGAGGTAAGTTTAGGGTCGGATGATTGAAGGATGCCTGAGTCTAACAATCGTTTCATATAAAAATCACGAAGTTGCCCTAATCCATTTCGTAATTGTTTTCCCAATTTTTCCCTCTCCCTTTTTTGTATTTAGCAATTTTGAAGTGTTCGTAAAAGATCATTTGCTTTAGATCCGAGTGCAATCATTAGTTCTTCATACAGCTCATCTCTTAATTGATCTAACTTAATGATTTTTTCAGCTAATTGAATATCATCCTTTTGATACATATCTATCTTCCTTTCGATGGTTATATTGCAAAGTTAGCTGAATTTTTAAAATCTGTCAGTGAATTTGTAAGATTAATTCACATGGTTTTCTTATTATGTAAAAAGAACCGAGCGGGAGCGCCCAGTTCTCTATTTTTAATAGTCTCCGTCAAAAGGTGTAAATGGAAAGTTAAATCTTCTTTCAACTGCACGAAGTCGTTGATTAACACGCTGCAGACGACGTTGGAGTTGGTTTACATCACGCTGGAGCTGATTGATTTCCCTTTCTTGGCGCTCGCTTTGCCTTTCAAGTTGATTGAGGCGGCGCTCTATTTGTTGAGGTTGTCTATCAGGTTCGTAGTCATAATATTCTTGCTGTTCATATGGCATTGATTGTGTATACGGGTTTAATTGTCCGTAAGGGTTATAGTCAACTGGCGTTTGTGGTGCTTGATAATAGTCGTAAGGATACATCGGGCAACTCTCCTTTTGGTAATAGATACCCTATAGATTATGTAGTTATTCGCGGAGAGAGACGGCGAATGCCCATAGACAACCTCTGATTTAGCCCAAATAATGGGTTTTTTGCCTATAAAAAAACGAGATGACGAAGGTCATCCCGTAGTACTGTTCATTTATAATTTGGCTCTGTTAAATTTGTCTGTTGATTTCCGCTCCAGGCGCTCGCTTTCCGCGGGCGTGCCGGGGGGCCTCCTCGGCGCATTAGCGCCTGTGGGGTCTCCCCTGCCCCGTACTCCCGCAGGAGTCGAGCGCCTTCCGCTCCAATCAACAAAGTATAAAAAACAACAATATCGTTTAACAGAGCCTATAATTTAACAATCGTCCTTCCCCGGATGTTCCCTTTAAGAATGGAGGAGAGGTATTCTGGCAATTCGTCGAGCGATACTTCGGCATTTATCACGTTCATTAAATGATCTGGTTTAAAGTCCGTCGCCATTCGCTGCCACAATGCGATTCGTGTTTCCATCGGACAATAAACGGAATCAATTCCAAGTAGATTAATGCCTCTTAAAATGAATGGGAAAACTGTCGTTGGCACATCGCCGCCCCCTGTAAGGCCACTGACGGCTACAGAACCGTTATAAGCTGTTTTACTAAGAACGGAGGCCAATGTTCGACCGCCAACAGGATCAACCGCGGCTGCCCATAATTGCTTATCTAATGCTTTTATTTTTTCCCCGGCAACCTCTTCGCGAGAAAGAATTTCTTGAGCACCAATTTCGGTTAAATAGCCATGCTCAGAGCCTTTCCCAGTACTGGCGACAACATGATAGCCGCGTTTTGAAAGGATCGCGACAGCCATGCTGCCAACTCCACCGGTAGCACCTGTCACAAGAACTTTCCCTTTTTCAGGTGTTAAGCCGTTTTCTTCTAAGCGCTGCACCGACAATGCCGCCGTAAATCCAGCAGTTCCGTAAACCATCGCTTCTTTTAAGGTTAGGCCATCAGGTAATGGTACGACCCAATCAGCAGGGATTCGGGCATACTCGCTAAAACCGCCGTAATGGGAGACACCAATCTCATAGCTAGTGGCAATGACTTCGTCGCCTTCATTAAAGCGTGAATCATTCGAGCTAACCACAGTACCAGCCAAGTCGATACCGGGGATGAAGGGGTAGGACCTGACAATTTTCCCATTAGGGCTAGCCGCTAATCCATCCTTATAGTTCACGCTGGAAAAATTGACTTTGATAAGTACCTCACCTTGTGGCAGGGCGTCAATCTTTAATTCCTGTACTTTCACAGTAAATTCACTTTCAGATTTTTTTACTACCAATGCTTTAAATGGCTGATTCAACATAATTCCCCCTTAATTCCAATTATTTAAATATATTAAAACATATCGATTGAATCAATGACAGGGTTGTGACAGATTTACGGGAGGTTCGTGACATAGGAAGAGCAAGATGGTTTAGATTACTTTTTTTAGAATATTTATGAGTAAGATAATGCTTTACCCTATTAGTATAGTAAAAAATTAAAATATTGAATAAAAAAACATAAAAAGTTATAATTATTTTTATTCAAAATATTATTAATTTTTGATAATATTATTTTTATAAAAAAATATTTAGGAGGTCAAAAGATGAAGAAATTTAAATTTATTTCGACAGTGTTAGTAGCTGCTTTTGTTTTTATTCTCTCTGCTTGTGGGACAAGTAAAACAACTGGAGGCAATGGAGGCGGCGATGAGAAAACGCTAAAGGTTGTAACAGACGCAGCCTATGCTCCATTTGAATACTTGGATAAGGGGAAAGTAGTCGGATTTGATGTTGATTTCACGAATGCTGTTGCAAAAGAAGCGGGAATTAAAATTAAGATTGAGAATGTAGGCTGGGATCCTTTATTCGTGGAATTAGACAAGAAAACGGCTGATATCGGTATGTCAGCGATTACCATTAACGATGAAAGAAAGCAAACATATGATTTTACAAGACCATACTTCTTATCTACAAACAAGATTCTCGTGCCAAAAGGCAGCGATATCAAGAGCGGTGCTGATTTAAAAAATAATAAAAAAGTTGCTGTTCAAAATGCAACAACTGGACAGGAAGCTGTTGAAGGCCTTCTTGGTAAAAATAATGAGAAAATCAAAAAATTTGAAAATAACAATCTTGCAATCCAAGAACTAAAAAGCGGCGGTGCAGATGCAGTCGTAGCTGATAACACAGTTATTGAACAATACGTAAAAAACAATCCAAATGATAATTTTGTTGTTATTGAAGATTCAACTGCCTTTGCTCAGGAATTTTATGGGCTTATGCTCCCTAAGGGAAGTAAGCTAAAAGCTGATTTAGATAAAGCGATTAATACTCTAATGGAGAATGGTGAATATACAAAAATTTACAAAAAGTGGTTTAAAGTAGAACCTGATTTAACCAAAATACCAAAAGAATAAGAATCAAATGTAAAAAGAAATTGCGTAACTCACTTAAACTGGCAGTTACGCAATTTTTGGTTATATTGCTGAAACTTTACTTCATTAGTACCATGCAGAAAACAGGCAGGGGGATGTTAAATGGATATTAGATGGGATATTTTAGCCGAATACGCTCCGTTTTTTCTAAAAGGGACGTTATTAACGATAGGTCTTTCAATTGCAAGTATAATAATTGGAACTGTACTAGGCTTATTAATAGGCTTAGGAAAAATGATGCAAAATAAGCTGCTTTCATTACCGTTTAGAGTGTACATTACATTTTTTAGAGGTACACCTTTACTCGTGCAAATTTTATTAATCCATTTTGCTGTTGTACCTCTTTTTCTTGGGGAAACAAATGCGGTTATTGCTGCCATTGTAACACTTTCGTTAAATGCCGCAGCCTACATCGCTGAAATTTTCCGCGCTGGTATCCAATCGATTGATCGAGGGCAAATGGAGGCAGCACGCTCACTCGGGATGAATCATGTACAAGCTATGCGACATGTTATCCTGCCTCAGGCAATTAAACGAATGATTCCTCCGCTAGGAAATGAATTTGTTGTCTTGATCAAAGAGTCATCGCTGGCATCAATTGTTGCCGCTCCGGAGCTAATGTATTGGGGAAAAGCGATGCAGGGCCAATATTTTCGAGTCTGGGAGCCGTATGTAACCGCGGCAATTATATATCTAGTGTTAACACTTTCCCTAAGCTTCCTGTTAACGCGTCTTGAAAGGAGATTGGCAACAGAATGATAAAAGTAGAGAAATTAAAAAAGTCTTTTGGAAGTAATGAAGTCCTCAAGGATATCAATGTTACCGTCAAACCTCAAGAAGTAGTTGTAGTTATCGGACCTTCAGGTTCAGGGAAATCAACGTTTCTCCGTTGTCTCAATATGTTAGAGACGATTACGGGAGGGCATGTCTATATAGAGGGAATCGATTTAACTGACAAAAAAACAGATATTAATAAGGTACGGACTGAGGTAGGGATGGTTTTTCAGCAATTTAACCTGTTTCCTCACAAAACCGTCATCCAAAATATTATGCTTGCACCAATGAAGGTAAGAAATGTGCCAGCAGAAAAGGCAAAAGCAAAAGGTTTAGAGCTTTTAAGAAAAGTAGGCTTAGAGGAAAAAGCAGAGGCTTATCCGGATTCATTATCTGGCGGGCAGAAGCAGCGTGTGGCCATTGCACGAGCGCTTGCAATGGAGCCAAAAATCATGCTTTTTGACGAGCCAACCTCGGCACTCGACCCAGAAATGGTCGGCGAGGTACTAGAGGTAATGAAGCAGCTTGCTAAAGAAGGTATGACCATGGTAGTGGTAACGCATGAAATGGGCTTTGCGAAGGAAGTAGGTGACCGCGTCATTTTTATGGACGGCGGTGTCATTGTCGAAGAAAACCTTCCGAAGGAATTATTTGAAAATCCTAAAGAAGATCGTACGAAGGCGTTTCTAAGTAAAGTGTTATAAAAAATTGGAGGCTGAAGAAGCCTCCTTTTCGTTTTGTTAAAAATATTAATTCCATCTTTCAAGCTTATGGATATTTCTCGTAAACATCACAGCAATGAATTTAGGCATGCCGAATTCGACGATTTTTTGTTTTACTCTTCCCTTCATTTCTTCTACTGTAATATTCGGTAATGTAAATTCGCCATTCATATAGCAATGGCTGCAATATTTGGTGCTTTTTGCACCGCTCTTTTCCGTCCCGCCGCCTTGCTCATCCTTTGCCATAGGCATTCCGCAGCCTTGACAGTTTTTATATGCCGCCATTAGAAAAACTCCTTTATTTTTCAACATCAAATACGTCAACAATGCGATCAGCTTTTATCCTGTTTTGGCATAACTTGAATAATTGGGTATAAAATTCATCTACTTCATTTGCAGACGCAGGCAGTTTGATTTGTACCGTTGTTGAGCCAAACATTTGCTTGAAATAGGCTTTCCGCTGATCGTTTTTTCCGTCCCGTTTAAAAGGCTGGTACCTCCAAACAATGTGGGGGGAGCCGTCTATTTCTTGTACCTGACGCAGCTCTGCTACCGTTGTTGATTTATCATGTGCGTAAATTACCAAATAATAAATATCATTTCGATGCCAATCAATAAAGACAAAATAATAGCCAGTGTCGGTGCTTGGTCTTCTTACATCATAAGCCGCTAACGTTTTCTTTCCGTTCGTCCACTGGTGAAATTTCGGAAGGGTGCCTGACACCGTTTCTAATTTTATTAGCTCGTAATTAGTAGAATTTGCATTCTCCATACAATTTGCGATAAAGAGGGCTTGTTCCTTTTCCACGGAAGATTTCTCCTTTAATTCTTTGTCCTCATTATACGTTCTGAGGAATAAAAAAGGAAGAAAGGTCACTTTAGAAGGTTTGTTGCCAAACTGAAATACAATTGACATCTTATTACAAAATTCCTTTGATAGAATTGTAACAATTGGGACTTAAATTCTAACCTTTATTCGAATCGTATGAGGAATAAATATGCCTCTTTACCATATGAATGACATAGAGTGGTTGCCATTGGAGGGAAAGAAATGACGTTAGAGAAGCAATTGAAGCAAAAGAAATATTATGAAATGTTCATCAATGAGCATGAAAATATCCATCCTATTCGCGTCCTTGGTGAAGCGTTTCAAGAAGAAGCCCAAAAAGATATGCCTGATTTATCGCATATCCGCTTTGCGCAGGGAGAAGTCTATTTTCACCATAAGGATTTTGAAACAGCGATTTTTAAATGGGGAAACATCGCCAATGAGCTTGAACAGTGGGCAAAGAAAAATACTGCCGATGCTTACTATGAGCTCGGAATGCTATCAACTGCCGAAGATATTTACAGTGGTATTGAAACCGATGATCTTACGTTAACAACTGAGGTAGCCTTACAATTATTTTCGCTTTATATCGAACGAGGAAAACTGGAAGCGGCTATAGCAATTATTAAAAAGACCATCAATTCTAACCCTGACTATCCAAACGTAACAGAAATCGCCCGCGCATTTTTTGAGGAGCAGCATGACTGGAATAATGCCATTGAGTTGGCCGTGAATGAAGCAAAACGGACAGAAACGTTGGAATGGTTTGAAGTTCTACATAATTATGTGGAAAAAGGTGTGACGAAAAACTTCGCTCCTAGCTATTTTTCACAAGCGTTAATCGTTCTGTTTAACTTGGATAAGAAGGGCTTCGAGCAGCTTGTTTCTTCGCTATGGAATAGCTATCGAAGTGAAGAATCCTATTTTTCTTGGTTAAGAGAAATAAACCACTTGTTACTTAATCTAGAGTTAAATCGGAATGATGATTATGACGAGCTTTCTAAACATCATAAAGAAGCATATTTTAGCTTTATTGATGGAAGGTATTTTATTAAAACACTACAAGAACTTATCCCGGATCTTTTAACGAATTGGCTGCGGTTGGCAGACAAAGCCAATACTGTATTGGCTGCAGCATCCGTTCTCTCCTGGAATGAGCTTTTTCCAGCAAGCATCAGTCAGTCGATCGTTAGTGAGGCTGAAAACCTGATCAGCATAACGGAATCCGACATGGATGAACTTGAAGAATGCCTGTCACTTTTTGATTCTATTTTAAAATGGGCTTATACCCATGAGATGGGTGCGAATAACCGAGTAAAATGGCTTGCCGGTCAGTTGGTGGATTTTCAAACTCAGCATATTCTTGTTGCCGGGTTTAAGGGCAGCGGGAAATCTTCATTTATTAACACGATTCTTGGCGACGAATTACAAGTTGGCCCAACATCGTCTGTTGTCATGTTCAAAGCTGCAGAGGAATTAACCATCTCAGAAATCACCGACAGGGAAATTAGCAATCTATCTGGTCTAGAGGAATTCCAGGAAAAAATGGATCGTAAACGAAATGCATTAGAATCGATAATAGAATTGAAGAGTCCAATGTCATTTTTAGAGGAAAATAAGGTTGCGTTTTTGGATACGCCTGGGCTTACTGGTTCGCTCCATTATGATCGCTATGAGGTGCTTAAGAACCTTCAGGTTGCCGACACAATTCTATTCGTGGTAGATGCCAATGCCTCGTTTGCGGATAAAGAGTGGACAGCGCTTGGACAAATACAAGAGATTGCGCCTGATATTCCGGTTCATTTCTTGATTAGCAAAATGGAGACGATTGATAATGAGCAGGAAGCACTTAAGATATATGATGATATAAAAGCGATGGTTAATTCTTATTTACCAGACGCTAAAGTGTTTGCCTTTTCAACAAAATATGAACGAAATCAGCAGTTGAATGAACTAAAAGGGTTTATTCAATCCATCAAAAATACAAGAAATCTAGCGGATAAACGCCTTGCTAAGTTGTTGTATTTTATCCGGACAACAATTTCTAGTCTGCTACAAAAACGAATCGATGTTGAAAATCAGTTAATCGAATCTGTTCGATGGAATGAAGATATGCTGATGAAGCTAAATGGGGCAGTAAATCAGCTAAGCGATACCGAAGTACAAAGAGCAAAAGCAGTTATGAAGTCTTACCGGGCAATTAAGGAATCCATTGAGACGGATATTGCGGTTGCCGTGCCGAGGATGCTTCAGGAGTGCTCTTCTTTCATTACGGAAGACAGTGATTTTAGCAAAATTCACCTTGATCTCAATGATGAGATGAACAAAAGACTTCAAGATTATTTGGAGCAAAAGGTGATGCCGAAATATTACAGCAAACTTCAAGAATGGATTGAACGCTCTCATGGAGAGTTTAACGAAAGCCAAGAATTTTTGGTTGAGATGAGAGATGGCTTCAATCAGATGTATGGAGAAGAACGAATGGAGTTAGCTTGTGATTTTAGGGTGCTCGATGATTGGCGTCGTGATACCGATCGGATGACAACAAGGTTCCAGCTCGAAACTGTCAATATCCTGCTGCGTCGGACGCCTTCGCAATTTTTATTAAAAAGTGCAGGGAAGCTATTTGGGGCACTATCACAGAACAAAACGATGCTTTTCAATAAATACAAGTCCTTTATTGAAAATGAGGATTATTCTGAAGCTATTTCAGCTGTTAATAAGCAATTCTTCCAGCCATTTGAGCTGTTTGAAAAATCTCTCGAGCGGGATGTCACTATATTTTTCAAAGGTCCAAAAGCTATATTAAATCGATCTGTTGATGAAGCGCGCACAGAAATAGAGAAAAACCAAGAGATGCTAAATAAAATGAATGAGAATCCGGAAATGTTCCGCGATCCTTTAACCCTATTTGAAGTAAGGCTTCGTCAGTTCGAATGGATGACAGTGGCGGGGAAGGGCATGCAAACGATCTATTAATAATTATGAAAATGGAGGATGTTCCGTTGGGGCATCTTCTTTTTTATCCAAATTTTAGTTACTTATAACATTTTTTTCGGAACTTACGACATAATTTCGGAGACTTACAACATAGATTAAAAAACTTACGACATTTACTGGATATTAATTGGAAATATCAGCGAACTTCTGTAACTTATTACATATTTTTCGGAACTTACGACATAATTTCGAAGACTTACAACATAAATTAAGAAACTTACGACATTTGCTGGATATTAATTGGAAATATCAGCGAACTTCTGTAACTTATTACATATTTTTCGGAACTTACGACATAATTTCGGAGACTTATTACATAAATTAAGAAACTTACGACATTTGCTGGATATTAATTGGAAATATCAACAAACTTCTGTAACTTATTACATATTTTTCGGAACTTACGACATAATTTCGGAGGCTTACAACATAAATTAAGAAACTTACGACATTTGCTGGATATTAATTGGTAATCCACCTAACTTCAATTACTTATTACATGTTTTTAGTTACTAATGAAATATTTTTTCCAACCTATAATCTCCTATGTGACTCATTGAAATTAAGAGAAGAGGAGAATAACATTTGACAGCGAATAATAGATGTTGGATTAAAATAATACTAAGGATACTTTAGGAGTGTATTACTTATTAATAATGGAGGAGCAATTATAAAAATTTTAAGAATTACAAGGAATAACTGGATAATTTATACACTTATATTTTTGATCATTTTATCCATTCTTACCGAGATATTGAATAATTATGTTTTTAATTTTTTAGTTGGAGTTTTTATCATTTTTCCTTTAATGTTGGCTTTATTTATTGGTGGCATTGTGCTTTTCATAATTTCGATCATTCATATTTTCAAAAAATATAAAGCGACCAAGATCAATAGTCTACTTCCTTTACTTCTAAGTGCAGTGTTACTTTTCCTAGTTATTGAGCGGCCCTTTTCACCATTATTCCAACATGTAGAGTTTTCACTTAAGCTTGATGAACGCGAAAAAGTTGCTGGTCAAATCTTAAAAGGGGAAATTAAGGCTTCAGATGAGAACAGTGATCTATTTCCAGTATCCAAAAACCTTTCCGACGGAAATGAAGTAATGAAGATGGGTGATAAATTACTCTTTTTTACAGTAAGGGGGATTCTTGATAATTTTGCAGGTTATGTTTATTCCCCAGATGGTTCGGAACCAACCAATGGAGATGTTCAGGCGAATATCGTAGAAATTAAAAAATTGAATAAACACTGGTATTTTGTTTCGTGCACGTAATATAGTTTAGTTATGAAAAATTCATTGCTTGAACGGATTGCCCATGATAGCCTATTCTTAATCTATTTTACAAAAGGAGGGAAAACTCGTGATTAAAATAACCGGGTCGCAAACAGAAGCGAAGGTATTCTCCAACTATCCTCAGGAGACGGCGCTTGAGCAGATTCAAGAGTTGTGTAATCAAGCTTTTTTAAAGGATTCAAAGATTAGTATTATGCCGGACTATCATGCTGGAAAGGGCTGCGTGATTGGAACAACCATTCAGTTAAAGGATAAAGTCGTCCCGAATCTAGTAGGAGTCGACGTCGGCTGTGGCGTCTTAACCGTAAAGCTTCAGGATAAAAAGGTTGATTTTAATAAACTTGATCAGGTCATCCGCAACTATGTGCCAAGTGGGATGGAGATTCATTCCGATGAAACGGCCCAGTTTATTAACACGAACTTTCCATCTACGGAGGAGTTTAAAGCTAAGCACATCCTAAGCCAGAATAAAAGCCGTTATAGCTTAGGAACTCTAGGCGGTGGCAACCATTTTATCGAGGTTTCTGTCGACACTGATGGCTATCACTATTTAACGATTCATACTGGAAGCCGATATGTGGGGGCAAGGATTGCCGCCTATTATCAAAAAGTAGCCATCTCTAAACTCAGGAACCATGACTTAATGGAGATGATTGATAAATTAAAGGCTGAAGGGCGCCAAAAAGAAATTCAAGCTGCCATTCAGAACTACAAGGAAAAGAATCCTTTCATTCCCAATGACTTAGCTTATTTGGAAGGCGAGGATTTTGATCATTATATTCACGACATGAAATTGGCCCAAGCGTTTGCAAAGGCAAACCGTGAAGAAATTGCCAGTGCCATAACGGAATATATGGAGTTTGAGGAGCAAGACCGTTTCGATACCGTGCATAATTATATTGATACAGAAAACCTGATTTTACGTAAAGGGGCTGTTTCTGCGCAAAGGGGGGAACGCCTCATTATTCCAATTAATATGAGAGATGGTTCAATTTTGGCTGTGGGCAAAGGTAATGAGGAATGGAATTACTCTGCACCACATGGGGCTGGTCGGGTCTTAAGTCGAACTAAAGCAATGAATACTCTTAATATGGATGATTTCCAAAATACTATGAAGGGTATCTGGACAACATCTGTTTCTGAAGAAACTTTGGATGAGGCTCCAATGGCTTACAAATCGATGAATGAAATCTTAGAAAAAGTGGAAGAAACAGTTGAGATTGCGAGCTTTATTAAACCTGTTTATAACTTTAAAGCCAGCGAAAAATATGATGCTGGTAGATATAAAAAGTCATAGAGTCTGTCAAAAAGGGTACCTCACACAGTGGAGGTGCCCTTTTATGACAGGGACCTAATTAATAAGTTCATTTACTATTTTTAACAGCAAATCCGGCCGATTCGTCAAAATCCCGTCGGCACCTGCATCAAGTAATCTCTTCATTTCCTTCGGATCATCAATCGTCCAATAATGCATTTGCATTCCACGGCGATGCGCTCCGTAAATCAACTTTTTATCGGTTAAATCAAATCCGCTGTCTGCTACTGGGATCTGAAATGCATCAACATGGGGCTGATAAAGGTTGCGTAAAAAGAATTTATGGAAAATCACAAAGCTTTTCACTTCTTGTTTACCCGCTGAGGTAGCAACCCTGCCCTTTGCATATTTATTGAAGGTATTTAGAATTTCTTGATCAAAGGAGGCAACCAAAATTTTATCTTCCATGTGATATTTTTTTATCAGACTCCAAAGCTTGGAGGCCATTTCATCATATCGTTCAGGCGGATTATCGTCTTTAATCTCCATCTCGATTCGCATATTGCCAAAAGTTTGGAACATTTCTTCGGCAGTCGGGATATAGACACCCTTTCCGCGGTAACTATATTGACCTTGCAAATCTTTAAAATGATATCCGGCATCAAGCTTTTGAATTTCTTCCAGGGTCATATCGGCCACTTTTCCATGTCCATTGGTTGTCCTGTCCACTGTTGGGTCGTGGATCGCTACCAAATATCCATCCTTTGTAATATGGAGGTCTGTTTCAAGAACATCCACCCCGATGTTGGCAGCATTCTTAAACGCCGCCATTGTATTAGAAGGGGCAAGCAGCTCGCCGCCTTGATGGGCAATCACCAACGGACGGTTATTTTTGAAAAAGCTTTTCTCTTTGATGGTGCCAACATGTAGAAAATTAACTGCCAATAAAAAAATAAGCAGGGTAGGAATTACCCATTTAAGTGCTTCTAACATGCGTTTCTTTTTTGGTGTTTTTTCAATGGTTACTTGCTGCATGAAAAAGCTCCTTTGTTAATATCCTTTTGAGTAATCAACAAGATTTATGGATGGTGCTTTACCCATTAGATAGTCTTTAAGGTTAGGAATCAAAATATTTTCTACCACCCTCTTGTTGTAATGCTCTGTTGAGCCTGAAGTGTGAGGAGTGATGATCACATTTTCCATCTCCCATAAAGGACTATCAGGAATTAATGGTTCTTTTTCAAATACATCAAGCCCCGCTCCAGCAATGGTACCTTCTCTAAGTGCTTCAATTAGGTCGGTTTCAACAACAATTTCACCACGGCCGATATTAATGAAAAAGGCCGAAGATTTCATTTCCTTAAATTGCTTGGCACCAAATAACTGTTTGGTCTCTTTGGTTAGAGGCAAGGTAACCACCACATAATCACAATTCGGAAGGATTACATCTAACTGATCTGGGGTGTACATTTCATCAACAAACTCTTCGGATTTCCCTGAGTGCCTGATACCAAGTACCTTCATCCCGAATGCTTTGGCAATTTTAGCTGTTTCTTTACCAATTGCACCAACGCCAATAATTCCAACGGTCTTTTCGTGTAATTCCAAATTCATATTAGCATGATGCCATGTTTTCGTTTGTTGATTTTTTACATATGTATGGATTTTTCTTGTTAATCCAAGCATTAATGCAAAAATCGTTTCGGAAATCGGAAAAGCATGCACGCCATTTGCACTTGTTAATTGAATATTCCTAGATTCAAGTTCAGCAAGTGGAAAGGAATTGACGCCTGCACTCCATGATTGCAGCCAATTTAAACGGGAATTTGGAGCAAGACAATACTCTTCTAACCCCTTCTTCCAGCCGGCAATGATTTCTGCATCCTTTACATGCCCTTGCCAAACTTCTTTATCCTTGCCAACAATCAGTTCCCATTCGGGAATAGTCTCTTTAATTTGTTCAACCAGTTCTTGTTCAAGATTATGGGTAACGACTAATTTGCGCATTACGAATTTCCTCCATTCAGATAGTATTATCTACATTTATGATAACAGCTTTTTATACTAAAAGATGTACAATAATTGGTCACTTTTACTCTTAAAGTGTCCAGTTGAAATACAGGAAGGTATTGGAATGCCTAGTTTTCTATTCTTTTTTCTTGGCACAATACTTGCAAATTAAATATATAGTAATTTTTTGGAGGGATAGATTATGAATATACAAGAATGCCGTGCAATTGTGACAGGAGGAGCATCTGGACTGGGTGAAGCCACTATCCGTAAAATCATAGAAAAGGGAGGAAAGGCAGTCATCTTTGACCAATCAGAAGAACATGGGCGCCGTCTTCAAGAAGAATTAGGTGAGTCTGTATTATTTTTAAAAACTGATGTAACCAAAGAAGAGGATATTCAAGAAGCCCTCAACAAAGCAGCTGATTTTATGGGGTCTGTAAATGCTGTTGTAAACTGTGCCGGAATTGGCATTGCTGAGAAAGTAATTGGCCGGAATGGGGCACATAACCTATCACTTTTTTCGAGAGTAATAAATGTAAATTTAGTAGGAACTTTTAATGTGATTCGCCTCGCTGCCGAGAAAATGGTAACAAATATAGTGAATGACCAAAATGAAAGAGGTGTGATTATTAATACTGCCTCTGTAGCGGCTTTTGATGGACAAATCGGTCAGGCAGCCTATAGTGCTTCAAAAGGCGGAATTGTTGGAATGACACTGCCAATTGCAAGAGAGTTAGCCCGATACGGTATTCGCGTCATGACCATTGCTCCTGGTCTTTTCCACACCCCAATGTTTGATACACTGCCACAAGAAGCCAGGGATTCCCTTGGAAAAATGGTTCCGTTTCCTCCAAGGCTTGGCTATCCAGGTGAATATGCACAGCTTGTCCAAAGCATTATCGAAAACTCAATGTTAAATGGTGAAACCATTCGTCTTGATGGAGCAATTAGAATGCAGCCGAAATAATCACAAAAATGGGAAGGCACGAATGCCTTCCCTTTAATATGTCATCGGCTACTGAAAAAAAGATTCAGTATATTTGAAGCATTAGAGGATTACTTGTTAATAAAGAAGGATAAAGGTTTCAAATAAAAATTTAGTATTGTTAAAATATTCAAAAATATCTCTCATTTTTGATACAATAAAGGTATGTGAAGAAGTGAGGAGTGAGGAGATGCTCCAATTTAAAGATATTATTACGCCTGTTGATTGTGTAGTAACAGAGGGAACAACGCTGAAAGAAGCGGTCGATTTAATAGACAGGAAGAAGTGGAACCTGCTGCCTGTAACAGACCAATCTAGAAAATTAATGGGAATTTTTACGAGAAGCAGTTTATTACACATGGTTTTAGCAGAACTTCCTCTATCCACACCTATTAAAAAATACATAAAAGAGCAGGTTGAGACTGTTTCGGTTGATACGCCATACGAAAAAGTTGAAGAGATTGTAAAAAACAGCAAAGTCGGAACTGGCGTGGTCGTGGATGATGAATACCGTGTAGTCGGTATCCTAACCAAAACGGATATGATCATGTCTCTGCTCCAAACCTCCCAAGAATTACAAACGATTAAAAACTTAAAGAGAACGTTAGAGACAGCCCTTGACCACGCCTTTGACGGAATTGTGATGACCGATGAAAAGAAGGACATCCAGATGGTTAGTCCTCCCCTTCTTGAATTATTCAATCTACCTTTAGAGCAGGTATTGTACCAACCGTCTTCAAAAGTTTTGCCGCAATTGCAATTAGATCAAGTGTATGAATCGGAGACAGCCGAGGTAAGTGGCTTTTTAGAAATGAAGGGTATTAAATATATCGTTCATCGCATACCTATTCTTGAAGATGGTAAAGTCATCGGCGCCATTGGAAAAGTGGTATTCAGGCAGTTAAATGAAGTAAGTGAACTATTCAAAAAACTGCAGAAAGCGGAAAATAAAGCAAACTTTTATCATCAGCAGTATCAGAAGTCGGAATCAGCCAGGTTTACCTGGGAGCATATCAAAAGTATGGATCCTTATATGGAGAAGCTGAAAAAAAGTGCGGTAAAAGCGGCGAAAGGCCGGTCAACGGTTCTAATCCGTGGTGAGAGCGGAACCGGAAAAGAGCTGTTTGCTCACGCCATACATAACAGCAGTGCCAGGAGTACCGGCAAGTTTGTTGTCGTTAACTGTGCGGCCATCCCAGAGGATTTGCTAGAATCAGAGTTTTTTGGCTATGAAGAAGGGGCCTTTACCGGGGCTAAGCTAAAAGGAAAAATTGGCAAGTTCGATTTGGCCAATGGAGGAACCCTTTTTCTTGATGAGATTGGTGATATGTCTTTAACCTTGCAAGCAAAGCTCTTGCGAGTCCTTCAAGAGAGGGAATTCTACCGGGTGGGGGGAACGGTAAGAATTCAAGTGGACGTCAGAATTATCGCGGCGACTAATCGGAATTTGGAGGAAATGGTCAAAGAGGGACTTTTTAGGGAAGATTTATATTACCGTCTCAATGTCATTTCGTTAAATGTTCCACCGCTTCGTAACCGTCTTTATGATACTGATTTTTTAATCGGGAAGTTTATGGTGGAATTCAATCAAATACTCGGCACAAGTATTACTGGAATTGAGGAAATGGCAAGAGAATCTCTGCTTGGTTACGATTGGCCGGGGAATGTCCGGGAATTACGGAATGTAATGGAGAGGGCGATGACTTTTGCGGAAAGCGGAAAAATCAAATACGAGGATCTTCCTGATTATTTATTGAAGCAGGCCAATAAATCGGAGCCTGCTCAAAAGGTGTCCATGGTCGAAACTGCTGAACTCGAAGCTATTAAAAAAGCACTGATTCAAGTGCAAGGAAATAAGGTTCAGGCTGCTAGATTACTAGGAATCAGCCGCTCAGGATTATATGAAAAAATAAAGAAGTATAAACTGCCTACTTGATACAGTGTCCATTAATTGGACACTAGATTGTTTTTTATGTGTGTACGGTAAACATATAAATTGCACAATGAACCTCTATATCCATTTTCTGAATATTGGCACATAAATTGCATATTTAAAAATGGATATATATTTTTAAAGGAGGTTTGACCAGATGAAGATTGGAAGCCTTTTATCCCAAAGTGCCCGCAAGTTTCCCGAATTATTAGCGATTGAGTGCGAGGGAAGAAGCTATACCTATCGCCAATTTAATGAGGAAGTAAATAGGCTTGCACATGGTTTACTTTCCCTAGGATTAAAAAAAGGTGACAAACTGGTATTGATGATGAAAAATTCAGACCACTTTGTCTTTACCTTTTTTGCTGCTGCAAAACTCGGCGCTATTGCCGTTCCCGTTAACTTTCGGCTGACCGAATCAGAGGTTCATTACATTTTAGAGCAATCGGACTCAAGTTTTGTGGTGTGTGACAAAGAGTTTGAAAATATTATTTCTGAAGCAAAACAAGGAACGGTTGTCCGGTCTGTGATTTCGGTAGGAGAACCTGAAACGGTAGGCTTCAATTCCTATGAAAAAGTACTATCAGAGAACAAGCATGAGCCAGAAATAGAAGTTTCCGAAAAGGATGATTTAGAAATATTGTATACCTCTGGGACAACAGGGCGCCCAAAGGGAGCTCTTTTTGATCATAGCCAGATTTTTAAGGTTGGCATTTCCGTTTCTATCAATATGGGGCTGCGGCAGCATGAACGAATTCTCCACCTAGCACCATTATTCCACTCAGCCCAGTTGAATCTTTTCCTTATCTCAGGCGTAGCTCTTGGCGCAACACATATTATCCATCGTGATTTTCACCCAGTTAAAACCCTGCAAGCGATCCAAGAACATAAGATAACCCACCTGTTTGCGGTTCCAGCTATGTATACATTTCTTCTCCAGGTGCCTAATGCAGCAGAATATAATTTGACCTCTATTAAGAGAGTTGGATACGGTGCGGCCCCAATGGCACCGGAGCTCGTCAAAAAAAGTATGGAGCTTTTTAAAACCGATCAGTTTTACAATCTATGCGGCTTAACGGAGGGAGGGCCAGGCGGCATTCTCCTAGACCCTGAGGGGCATAAGCAGCATCTTGGCAAAGGCGGAAAAGCGATTTTCATGACGGAAACACGGGTCGTGAATGAGGAAGGTATGGATGTGCTGCCAGGTGTGATAGGAGAATTTATCCTTCGCAGTCCGATGGTCATGAAAGAATATTATAAAAAACCAGAGGAAACAAAGAGTACTTTAAGGGGGGGATGGCTTTATACAGGTGATTTAGCAACGATTGATGAGGAAGGCTACATCACGTTAGTTGACCGAAAAAAAGACATGATTATCTCCGGCGGGGAAAATGTTTACTCTGTTGAGGTAGAAAGCGTCCTATATGAACATCCTGCCATTCTCGAAGCGGCCATTATTGGCCTGCCGGATGAGGTCTGGGGGGAAGCCGTATGCGCGGTCATTGTCCCGAAAGAGGGGGCAGTGTTGGATGAACAGGAATTACGAAGCTTCTGTCGTCAAAAGCTCGCGGGCTATAAGGTTCCAAGAAGAATTTTTATTGAAGAGCAGCTGCCGCGCAATGCGTCAGGGAAAATATTAAAATATCAGCTGCGTCAAAAGATGAATCAAATTAACGTTTAAAACGGAAGCGTTTTCATACAAAGAAAGGAGTTTTTTCAATGAAACATCCATATTTAAACGAGGATCATGAAATTTTTCGGGCATCGTTGCGAAAGTTTTTGGAAAAAGAAGCATATCCCTTTTATGAGCAGTGGGAGGAGGACAGGATGATACCCCGCTCCTTCTGGAGGAAAATGGGCGAGCAGGGTTTTCTATGCCCTGATATTGACGAGAAATATGGGGGAAGTGAGGTCGACTGGGGATTTGCTGTTGTGATCAATGAGGAATTAGAACGGGTCGGTACTGGTTTGGTAGGGATTGGTTTGCACAATGATATTGTAGTGCCTTACATTACTGCATATGGAACAGACGAGCAAAAGCAGCGCTGGCTTCCGAAATGTGTCACCGGTGAAATCATTACCGCGATTGCGATGACGGAGCCAGGTACGGGCTCTGACCTCGCGAATATCAAAACAACGGCGAAACTTGACGGTGACCATTATATTGTCAATGGACAAAAAACGTTTATCACAAATGGAATCCAATCAGACCTTATTATTGTCGCTGTTAAGACAGACCTTCATGCTGTTCCGAAACATAAAGGGGTTTCACTATTGGTCATTGAGCGGGACACTCCAGGTTTTTCAAGAGGCAGAAAGCTGAACAAAGTCGGTCTGCACTCCCAGGATACTGCGGAATTAATCTTTGAGGACTGCCGTGTACCGAAGGAAAACTTGCTTGGAGTGGAGGGCAAGGGGTTCCTATATTTAATGGAGAAACTCCAGCAAGAGAGGCTGCTTACTGCGATTGGCGCACAAACGGCAGCGGAAGTCATGCTAAAGACGACCATTGATTATGTAAAAAGCAGAGAAGCATTTGGAAAACGAATCAGCCAGTTCCAAAATACGCAATTTAAAATCGTTGAAATGGCTGCAGATGTACAAATGGGCCGCTCCTTTTTAGACCAGTTAATCGCGGAGCATATTGAGGGGCAAAACATTGTGACCAAGGTGTCGATGGCGAAATGGAAGTTGACGGAAACCGCTAAGAAAATTGCCTCGGAATGCATGCAGCTCCATGGAGGCTATGGTTACATGGAAGAATACGAGATTGCGAGACGATTCCGTGATATTCAGGTCGCAAGCATCTACGCCGGCACAAATGAAATTATGAAAACAATCGTTGCAAAAAATCTAGGATTATAGAAAGAGAGGATGATCGTTATGCGTGAAGTAGTAATTGTTGAAGGTGTCCGTACTCCGGTGGGAAGAAGAAATGGATTATTAAAGGATATCCGTCCTGATGACCTGGCAGGATTAACACTAAAAGAGTTGGTGAACCGTGCTGGTATTGACCCAGCCATTATTGAGGATGTTATTTTGGGCTGCGTTACCCAATCGGGCGAACAGGCAGGAGATATTGCTAGAGTCGCTGCTCTTATTGCCGGCTTTCCAATTGAGGTGCCAGGCACCACGATCGACCGCCAATGCGGCTCGAGCCAACAGGCGGTACACTTTGCCGCGCAAGCTATTCTAGCAGGTGATATGGATGTCGTGATTGCCGGCGGTGTCGAAAGCATGTCCCGTGTCCCAATGGGCTCGAACTATAAAGGTGCCGAAGAGCCTTTTAGCCCAAATTTAAGGTCCAAATATGAAATGATCCATCAGGGATTATCTGCCGAGCGGATAGCCGAAAACTATGGTTTTACCCGTGAGGAACTCGATCAGTTTTCGCTTGAAAGTCATCAAAAAGCATTAAAGGCCCAGGAAGAAGGCTATTTTGCTAGAGAAATATTCCCATTAGAAGTAACGCTTCCGGATGGAACTACGGCTGTCATCAAAGATGATTCAGGCCCTCGAAAAGGAAGCTCCCTTGAAGCATTGGCAGGACTCAAAACTTCCTTTAAAGAAGATGGAGTGATTCATGCCGGGAATTCCAGCCAAATTAGTGACGGGGCTGCTGCGGTATTGCTAATGTCTCGTGAAAAAGCGGAACAACTTGGTCTTAAACCGCGTTTCCGTGTTCATACCCGCGTGGTTGTTGGCTCTGATCCGACATTAATGCTGACAGGACCTATCCCGGCGACACAAAAAGCATTAGAAAAGGCTGGTTTATCCATTGATGATATTGATGTATTTGAAGTGAATGAAGCGTTTGCTCCAGTTCCGCTCGCCTGGTTGAAGGACACTGGTGCAGATCCAAAGAAACTTAATCCAAACGGCGGAGCGATTGCTCTTGGTCATCCCTTAGGAGGAAGCGGTGCTCGTTTAATGGTAACAATGATGCATGAGTTAGAGAGAAGTGGTGGCCGCTATGGTCTACAAACGATGTGCGAAGGCCATGGGATGGCGAATGCGACGATTATTGAACGATTGGATTAATTCGTGATTTTGGATTCGCAAATAAAAGTCAAAAAAGGCAGTCGGCCTCGCCGATTGCCTCCAAAATTTACTGGTGGAGGCGATTGAATGAGCATTACAATAGGAAAAGTCTTCGATTTAACGGTAAAAAAGTTCCCAAACAAGGAAGCGATTTATGATGTAAGAAAAAATGTCCGCTACACATATCTAGAATGGAGCGAACAAGTCAACCGCCTTGCCAATGCCCTTTTAAATGAAGGTGTAAAAAAAGGAGACCGTGTTTCCACGTTCATGTTTAATACCGAAGAATTAGGAACCGCCTTTTTTGCTTGTGCGAAAATCGGTGCTGTTTTCAACCCGATCAATTTCCGGCTAATGCCCGAAGAAGTGGCCTATATTTTATCTGATGCTGCTCCTAAGGTTGTTCTGTTTGAAAAAGCCCTGGAGCCTGTCATATCCGCAATCGAAAAGCGCTTT
Organism: Neobacillus pocheonensis; assembly: GCF_050477905.1. Lineage (NCBI taxonomy): Bacteria > Bacillati > Bacillota > Bacilli > Caryophanales > Bacillaceae > Neobacillus > Neobacillus pocheonensis. Next base: position 39,316 of record NZ_JBCNAD010000021.1, read on the forward strand.
GATAAAATTTCTTTCTGGTTTATTGATGAAGAAATGCCATCTTATGCGTCTAGTTATCAAGAGAAATTGTCTTCCTCCAAAGGAGAGGACGTTCAAAGTGAAGTGAATGAAAATGACCTGTATGCATTTATCTATACAAGCGGGACAACCGGAAGACCTAAAGGTGTTATGCATAGTCACCGCAATATGATTGAGCAAAGCGTCCTTTGTATTGCATCCTGCAAACTTGAGCCAAATGATGTTGGCCTCGTGACAGCACCAATGTTTCATTGCGCCGAACTTCATTGCAACTTCCTTCCAAGAGTACATGTAGGCGCAAAAAATGTCGTTCTTCACCAATTCAATCCTCCAAAGATCCTTCAACTTATGGAACAAGAAAAAATAACAAAGCTTTTTGCGGCTCCAACGATGTGGAATATGCTACTTCAGGAGGACTTAAGTAAGTACAATCTATCAAGTTTGAAGCTTGGGTTATATGGTGCAGCCCCGATGGCGCCATCACTTGTTCATGGCCTGCATGATCGATTAGCAATCTCTTTAGTTCAGGCTTATGGTATGACAGAAATGGGTCCAGCGATCACCTTCCTGTCAGAAACCGACCAATTGAGAAAGGCGGGATCTGCGGGTCAGGCCGCCCTAAGTCACGATATCCGGATTGTCCGGACGAGAGAGGACGGGCCATCTGACCCAGATGATGTTGTCCCAGCTGGAGAAACAGGTGAAATCATTGTTAAAGGCCCAAGTATGATGATTGGTTATTACAATCGAGAAGAAACAACTGAGAAAGCAATGTATAAGGGTTGGTATCATTCAGGGGATATTGGCTATCTCGATGATGAAGGCTACCTTTTTGTAAACGACCGTGTCGACGATATGATTATCAGCGGTGGTGAAAACATTTATCCACGTGAAGTAGAAGATGTTTTACATGCCCATCCTGGTGTTCTAGATGTAGCGATTGTCGGTCAACCGGACGACCGCTGGGGTGAAACGGTTACTGCTTTTGTTGTAAAAAAGGACCCGAATGTAACGGAACAAGAATTAGATGAATTCTGCAAAACTAGCGATAAACTCGCAAACTATAAACGGCCTCGTAAATATATATTCTGTGAGGCACTGCCGCGAAATGCCAGTGGGAAAATCCAAAAGTTTATTCTTCGCAAACAATTGGAAGAGCTATTTGCTCCTGGGTCAACGAATTCGTAGAAAGGAATTTGAATATGCTGCAAGGAATTAAAGTAATTGATTTTACCAACTATCTGCCAGGGCCCTTCGCGACATTACGATTAGCTGATTTGGGTGCGGATATTATTAAAGTAGAACCGCCCGGTGGTGACCCCGCACGTCACACCGGGATTTCCAAACAGGGAGATGGGATAGTTTTTCAAGCCAATAATCGGCAAAAGAAAAGCATCACCCTAAACTTGAAGGAAAAAGACGGACTGGAGACCGCTTTAAAATTGATTGCCAATGCCGATGTTGTCATTGAAAGCTTTAGGCCTGGGGTAATGGGAAAGCTTGGGCTCGGGTATGAGGATGTTAAAAAAGTGAAGCCGGATATCGTTTACTGTTCTATATCGGGCTATGGTCAAAAGGGGATGCTGAGCGGGCTTGGCAACCATGATATTAACTATATGGCGTTAAGTGGTGTGCTCGCGCAGTTCAAAGATAAACAGGGACGGCCGGTTCATCCTACGATTACATTTGCTGATTATTTAGGAGGGTTCGCGGCCAATGAACGGATTTTGGCTGGGCTGGTTTCTCGTTTTTTGACTGGCAAAGGAAGCTATCATTCTATTGCGATTACCGACCAACTAGTTTCCTTACTAGGTAATCATGTCATGGTTGAAAAAGAAACAGGAGAGGGCACGGGCATTTCCGTTTTAAATGGAAGCACCATCTCGTACGCTTTATATGAAACGAGGGACGGCCGCTATATGAGTATGGGGGCACTGGAGCCAAAGTTTTGGGAGAATTTTTGTCTCGCTCATGGCAGGGGAGATTGGATCCGGGCTCATTTTTCAAAAACGGACGAGTCAAACCCTGTATATCAAGAAGTTAAAGCTATTTTTAAAAGTAAGCCATTCTACGAGTGGATCGAGTTTTCCCAAAAAGTAGACTGCTGTATGGCACCTGTGCTGGAAATAAGGGAGCTAGTGGAAAATCCATATTTCAAAGAGAGGGAGCTCATTTTTACTTCTTCTTGGGGGGACTGCCAAGTAAAAATGCACAGTGACATTTCGCAGGAACAAATGGCAGGTCCGCCTAGAGTTGGCGAACACAAAGATGAAATTTTAAATAGTATTTTAATATAAATGGGATTGAAGGCTATCGATAAGAAATCGATAGTCTCTTTTTTGCGGTTTTTTCTACAGTGCCCGTGAAGGGGAAAAAAGAAGGCTAACGGTCACTGTGAGTGCGTAAGATGAAGAAATCAAACAAAGTTTTAATACTGATTTTCCAAATACTATTAGACAGGAGTATAATAGAGTAAGGTAAAAAAATGCATTTTAAAAATTGAAAGGAGGAAAATTCTTGTTTGCAAAAGCACTACCCCTACTTGAATCTCATTTCGGCTATAGCTCTTTTCGTAAAGGTCAAGAGCAAGCAATTCAATCGGTACTAGAGGGCAGGAATACCATTTGTGTCATGCCAACTGGCGGTGGAAAGTCCATATGCTACCAAATTCCTGCCCTTGTACTATCAGGCACAACAATTGTAATATCCCCGTTGATTTCTTTAATGAAAGATCAGGTCGATGCCCTCAATCAAGTCGGTATTCCAGCCACATTTATCAATAGCTCCCTTAGTTTTCATGAGGCAAATGAGCGAATTCGCGATGCGCAGCAAGGGAAATACAAATTACTATACATAGCACCAGAGCGTTTGGAATCGCGTGAGTTTATCGAAGACCTTCAAGGGATGGAAATCCCATTAGTGGCCGTCGATGAAGCCCACTGTATTTCTCAATGGGGACACGATTTCCGTCCAAGCTACCGCCACATCCAGCAAATGGTCAAAATTCTTTCCCAGAAGCCGATTGTTATGGCCCTTACAGCAACTGCAACACCAAGGGTACGGGAGGATATTTGCCATCTGCTTAACATTGATGAGGAAAATACCATTATTACAGGATTTGAAAGAGAAAACCTGTCTTTCTCGGTAATTAAAGGACAGGATCGTCTAAAATTTCTCCTAGATTACCTTAAAAAGAACGAAAAAGAAGCAGGTATCATTTATGCGGCAACACGAAAAAATGTTGACCAGCTTTTTGAACGGCTGCGAAAAGAGAATATTAATGTGGCGCGGTACCATGCCGGCATGGGAGATTCAGAGCGCGTTCGTGAACAGGAACGCTTTTTAGAAGACAAAGCATCCGTCATGGTGGCCACCTCCGCCTTCGGAATGGGAATTGATAAGAGTAATATCCGATATGTCCTCCATTTTCAGATGCCGAAAAACATGGAGAGCTATTACCAAGAAGCAGGGCGTGCTGGACGTGACGGTCTCGCAAGTGAATGTACCCTTTTATATTCCCCGCAGGATGTTCAAATCCAGCGCTTCTTAATTGACCAAGCTATTGATCGGAGCAGGATTCATGCAGAATTAGAAAAACTGCAGCAGATGGTGGATTACTGTCATACGGAGAACTGTCTCCAGGAATTTATTTTAAAATATTTCGGTGAAACAGAAACCGAGCCTTGCGGCAGATGCGGAAACTGCACCGATTCACGGACAAGCATCGAGGTCACAAAAGAAGCACAAATGGTCATGTCCTGCATGATACGAATGGGACAGCGCTTTGGCAAAACACTTATAGCACAGGTGTTAACGGGCTCGAAAAATAAAAAAGTAACGGAGCTTGGCTTCGAAAGACTATCAACCTATGGAATAATGAAGGACAAAGGTGCAAAAGAGGTCAGCGATTTTATTGAATTCCTGATTTCGCAGGAGTTAATCGCTATTGAACAAGGGCAATTCCCTACACTTTATGTTTCCACAAAAGGTAAGGACATCTTGCTTGGGAAAGAGAAAGTATATCGCAGAGAGATTGTCCAGGTGAAACAGGTTTCAAAAACTGACCCATTATTTGAGGCATTAAGAGAAGTACGGAAAAGAATAGCCGAGGCTGAAAAAGTGCCGCCATTTGTGATATTTTCTGATGCAGCGTTGAAAGATATGTGTGCTAAGCAGCCGAAAACCAACGAAGAGTTCTTACAGGTCAGCGGTGTCGGAGAACTTAAACTGCAGAAATACGGGCTTGAGTTTCTTCAGGCCATCCGTGCTTTTCTGCAAACCAATCTAGACTATCAAAGCGAGTATGAATCAGAAATGAAAGCAGTGAAAAAGCCTGCCAAGAAGGCCGTCCGCGATTCTCACCTTGAAACCTATGCCTTGCACTTGGATAACTATTCTCTAGAAGAAATTGCAGAAAAGCGAGAACTGTCAATGTACACCGTTGGCGAGCATTTAATCCAGTGCGGCCAGCAGGGAATGGAAGTGGATTTCGCTAAATTAATCCCAGAGGAATTCATGCCATTAATAGAAAAAGCAGTCGCTGAAGCAGGTAGGAGTCGCTTAAAACCGATTAAGGAACTCCTGCCTGAGGAAGTTAGCTATTTCATGGTAAAGGCCTATTTATATTTTCTAAGTTAAGATAAAAAGTTAAATGGCTGACACAGGAAGCATTCCCATTGTCAGCCATTTTGCTTTTTATTCTTCTTATAGAATAACAGGTAGAATATGTTAATATTAAGCTACCAATATGTGAGAAGGTGATGACCATCGAAGCGAACCAGGAAGTGGTACTTTCCTTGACGGATTTAAAGAAGAATTATGGCACAAAAAATGTTTTAAAAGGCATTGATCTAACAGTCCATCGCGGGCAGATTATCGGTTATATCGGGCCAAACGGTGCGGGGAAAAGTACGACGATAAAGATTTTGCTCGGGCTCGAAGGGGAATACGACGGCAAGGTTGAGATTTTTGGCGAGGAAATCACTGAAAATAATATTAACTACAAAAGAAAAATAGGCTATGTTCCCGAAGTGGCTGAGCTGTTTGATAATCTTACTGCGATGGAGTATTTAACTTTTGTTGGTGAATTATATGGAATGGACATACAGAGTGCTGATGAAAAAGCACAAAAGCTGATGAAGGTCTTTGGATTGGAAGAAGTTTATCATTCGCGAATCGCATCTTATTCAAAAGGGATGCGCCAAAAGGTTCTCATCATCTCAAGCTTATTACATAATCCTGACCTGTTATTTTTAGATGAGCCGTTAAGCGGACTTGATGCCAATAGTGTCATGGTATTTAAAGAAATTTTAGCTGTGCTTGCTTCCCAAGGTAAAACAATTTTCTACTCCTCCCATATCATGGATGTGGTTGAGAAAATCAGCAACCGCATTATTCTCATTAATGCTGGAAAAATTGTCGCCGACGGCAGCTTTAATGAGTTGAAGGAGCAAAACAAGGAAGGGACACTGGAGCAGATTTTTAATCAGCTGACAGGATTTAATGAATATAAAGCGTTAGCCGAGGAATTTGTGTCTATCGTTCAAGAGGTATAACGATGAAAAACTTTCGAACGCTAAGATTCCTGGATTTATTTCGCGGTCTTTTTGAAAGCTTTGGCATCAATTATACAGTTATGAGAAAAATTTTGGCTGTCAAACTGACCATGGATGGAAGAAGAACTCCGACTATATTCAATCAGCAGGCAAAGAAAAAAAAGAGACCGGAAGAAAACGGTTTTATCAAATCATTAGGGATTTATGTGTTATTAAGCCTCATGCTCATCCCATTTACCATACTTAGTGAAAATTTTCTCTATCAAATGAGCATTTTTTATGGTATTGTCATGTTTCTTGTTATGACGTCGATGATTTCTGACTTTTCGAATGTCCTCCTTGATGTCAGGGATAAGGGAATTATACTGACAAAACCGGTCGATAAGAAAACACTAAATGCGGCAAAGATTATTCATATTTGTATTTATTTAAGCTTTTTATCGGCTGCCCTTACCGTTATTCCTTTAGTGATTGGGACATTTAGACATGGGATATTATTTTTACTCCTATCATTAATAGGGCTTATTTTAGTAAATTTATTTATTGTGGTGTAACGGCTATTATTTATTATTTCATTTTGCGCTATTTTGATGGGGAAAAACTGAAGGATATTATCAATTATGTGCAAATTGGTTTATCAGTTTCGATTGCGGTTGGATACCAGGTAGTGGCAAGAGCCTTTAATGTTGTCGATATGAACATTACGTTTACACCAAGTTGGTGGCAATTCTTTGTACCGCCAATATGGTTTGGGGCTCCCTTTGAGTTATTCTTACAGAACCATTCAAATATGTATCTTATTTCATTTTCGCTGCTAGCCCTGGCTATTCCGATTTTCTCCATTATCATCTATAGTCGGATGATGCCTTCTTTTGAAAGAAATTTGTTAAAACTGACGAACAACAGCGAGGGAAGTAAACGAAAGAAACACTGGTGGATTAATCGGCTCCTTCCTATTATTTGCCGAAGCAGAGAGGAAAGGATATTTTTCCGCTTCGCCGATAACATGATGCGAAACGAAAGAGAATTTCGCTTAAAGGTCTATCCGTCTTTGGGGCTGTCACTTATTTTTCCGTTTATCTTCATGTTTAATGAAATTCAAATGCATTCTTTTGCCCATATGGTTTCAAGTAAATGGTATTTAGCGATTTATTTTTGTTGTTTAATGATTCCTAATGCAATAACCATGTTAAAATACTCGGGGAAATACAAAGGGGCTTGGATCTATCAAACTGCGCCGATTCAAAATCTTGCTCCGGTATACAGTTCGGTCTTAAAGGTGTTTATAGTCAATCTCTTTATACCAATCTATGTAATATTATGTGTGATTTTTGCAAGCATCTTTGGAGTGAGAATCATCGATGATTTAATAGTTGTACTGGTGACAGCTATTTTATACACGGTCATTTGCTCGAACTATCTGAGAGGGACACTGCCATTTTCTGAATCCTTTGAGGATGCCCTTCAAAGTGGGGGATTAAAAGTGATTCTTGCTTTGATTTGCCTTGCGGTTTTTGCTGGAATTCATTTTGCTTTTACATTGATTCCATTTGGAGTGCCTATTTATATGCTACTCCTTATAATGATTACTATTTTTTCATGGAAACAGGCTTTTAAGACCATTTGGAATTATTAAGGGCTTTTAACTGTCAATCGGGAGAAACTGATAAATGATAAAATTTATATTTTTCTAAATATTCATAATTATTGTCGATATCACTCTGCAATTGCAATATTTCCCCGGTAATTTGTCGATATAAAGAACAGGGGAGTTTAACTTCCCTGTTCTTTATCATATTCATCTAGAAACGGCTTATTGGCATAATAGTACATCATCGCCATAAAAACAGCCCCGCCGATTAGATTTCCAATGGTTACCGGCACTAAATTATGAATCACACCACCCCATGAAATTGTTCCTGGGTGGTTTAGGACTAAGGCGATGGCAAAGGTACACATATTGGCAATGCTATGTTCATAGCCGGAAATAAAGAAACAAAACACGAACAGCATCATTGCAAACATTTTTGGTCCATCCCCTTTTAATCCCATCGGAAGAAAAAAGGCCATGCAAACGAGCCAATTACATAGGATGGCACGGAAAAACAACATCGTTGTGGGGACTTGCATTTTAATCTCGACAACATGTAGTAAGAATCCATTAACGCTTGCATCTGCATAAAGTCCTGTCGTAAAAATGATAAAGGCAAAGACCGCAGCCCCAAGAATATTGCCCGCATAACTACAGACCCATAGCTTCAACACATCAGCCCAGTTCATTTTTTTCCTAAGAGCGGCATAGGTGTAATAGAACGTATTTCCTGTAAACAAATCCCCGCCGCCATAAGCGATTAATATAATGGCTGCTCCAAAGGTGAGTGCCGCCATTGGATAGGCGAATGGAGAGTTTTCAAGGTAAAAGAAATTTCCTGTTTTAAAAGCGACAATAACCCCAAAACCAATAAACATACTCGCGAGCATTGCCCGCATGATATAACGCAGAATGCTTTGCTGAAATATTTTTATCTTTTTTAAGGCTAATTTCTCAGCTTCATGTAATGGCTGCGTTTCCATCTTTGAATACCCACCAATCTATTTTGATTTCATCCTTTTATTTTGATACGGAACAATTTGGAATATGTATAAAGGAATAAAAAGCTTTTCATCCCTTGAATAATCCTATTTTTACACTCATAAGCTTTTCTAACAGTTGAAAATAGCAAATACATTCCTAAATCAGATATAATGAAATGGTTTTGAAGACTGATTGTTAAGGAGTTAAATATGTTAAAAATGAAAAAAATTACCCCTTCATATGATCCGTGGGAAGCTTATTTGGATGTCAAAGAATATGGAAAGCGGCAGCTTACCAATATTGAATTCACTACAACCACTTTATGTAATATGCGCTGCGAACATTGTGCAGTAGGATATACGCTGCAGACCAAAGATCCCATTGCACTTCCACTAGATTTAATTTTAAAAAGATTAGATGAAATTCCGACCTTGCGCTCTTTAAGTATTACCGGCGGGGAACCAATGCTGTCATTATCCTCCGTAAAAAATTACGTTGCACCAATCCTAAAATATGCCCATGATCGAGGGGTGCGGACACAAATAAACTCAAATTTAACTCTTGATTTGGCCAGGTATGAATTAATCATTCCCTATTTAGATGTCTTACATATCTCACACAATTGGGGCACGGTAGATGATTTTGTTGAGGGCGGCTTTGCAAGAATGGAAAAACAGCCTGATTACCAGCAACGAGAAAAATATTTTCTGAGAATGATAGAAAATAGCCGTGAGCTTGTGAGAGCTGGGGTGATGGTTTCTGCCGAAACAATGTTAAACAAGCGGACACTGCCTCATTTAGAAAAAATCCACCGCCAAATTGTCGATGAAATGCTTTGCCAGCGTCATGAGGTACACCCTATGTACCCAAGTGATTTTGCCAGCAATCTTGAAACGATTACCCTCGATGAAATCAGAGCCGCCATCCATTATTTACTCGATATAAGGGATGAAAAGGTGTGGATGCTTTTTGGTACCCTGCCATTTTACGCGTGCAGTAGCAAGCAGGAGGATTTAGATTTATTAAACCGGTTATATAAGAGTAAAAATGTTACAGTCCGAAATGACCCGGATGGCCGTTCACGTCTGAATGTGAATATATTTAATGGCGATATCATTGTCACGGATTTCGGTGATACTCCACCGCTCGGGAATATTCAAACCAATCATTTACTTGATGCGTACCAAGCATGGCAATCTTCAAGTATCGCGAAGGAATTAAACTGCCATTGCCCGGCCGTTTCTTGTCTCGGCCCTAATATTTTGGTCAAGAATAGTTATTATCGAGAAACCGAATTCACAAAATTGAAAACTAATCTAGTAAAATAGCAGGAAATCCCTGCTTTTTTATTTTCTGAAAAAAAAACTTCCCTTATACTAAATTTATAGTTAGATGAAGGGAGTTTTCTCATGAGATTTTTAGTTGTTGGTGCTGGTGCAGTTGGCGGGTATTTTGGCGGGCGGTTACAAGAAAAAGGGGAAGATGTTACCTTTTTAGTCCGGGAGGGAAGAAAAAAGCAATTAGAGAAAACAGGACTTGTCATCGAAAGTGTCCATGGAAATGTGACCTTTAAACCGAAAACTATTTTAGCCGGTGAGGAAGTGGAAGCTTTTGATGTTATTTTACTATCAACAAAGGCTTATCACCTTGAAGGAGCTATGGAGGGCATTAAACCGTATGTCGGCCAAGAAACGGTCATTCTTCCATTGTTAAACGGGATTTTACATATTGATAGATTGAAAGAAACGTTTGGGGAAGAGCGGGTTATCGGGGGCCTTTGCTTTATTGAAACGACCCTTGATCAAACCGGCAAAGTCATTCAAACAAGTGCGAAGCATGATTTAGTTTTTGGAGAACTTTCAAGTGAACGCTCAGTACGAGTATTAAAAATAGAAGATGCTTTTAGTGGATCCAAGATAGAGTACCGGTTAAGTGAAAATATCAACCAAGATCTATGGAATAAGTATTTATTTATTTCAACGATGTCAGGAATTACTACTTTAATGAGAGCGCCGATTGGACCTATCCTCGAACAGCCAAGTGGCCGTGCAACGATATCTTTGCTAATAGAAGAGATTGTTTCCTTGATGAAACGAATCGAGGCCCCACTCCCTGAGAATATAGAAACACAATTACTGAAACAAATTGAAGGTTTAGGGTATTCGATGAAATCCTCGATGCAAAGAGATATGGAAAAATTGCTTCCTGTTGAAGCCGACCATTTGCACGGATATTTACTGGAGATTGCCAAAAAGGAACAGATTTCTGTCCCAATTTTAGAAGCCATTTATACAAATTTAAAAGTGTATGAAAAAGATTTGAGATAAAGAAAAGTCCCATTTATGTGGGACTTTTCTATTGGAGTTTTTAGGCTGTATGTTTTAATAGCTTTGGATTTCGCTGCATAGATACGAGCAAGATAATTCCGCTAATCACCAATAATGCACTAGTACTGATAAATACCGCAGAAAACCCAAAGTAACCGGAAAGGAAGCCGCCTAGCATTGGTCCGATTATATTGCCAAGAAATCTCAGACTATTGTTATATCCCAATACCTCACCTTGCATGGCAATCGGAGCTTCCTGACGAATGTAAGCAATTCGGACAGGTATTATTCCGCCAATCGTGACACCAAGCGCGAAACGGATGATGACGAGCTGCCATAGGCTGGTTACGGCTGCACCTGGTAAGTAAACCACTCCTGCAAGGAATAGGAGAATAACCAGTATTTTGATATAACCATATTTGTCAGCAATCTTTCCCCATTTCCGTGACATCATTAGATTTCCAAGTCCAGCTGCTGAAAAAGCAATTCCCGAATAAAAGGCAACATTTGTTTTTCCATGCAGGTCACTAACAAATAAAGACAAAATCGGCTGAATGCTAAAATGGGCAATCTGAACGAGAGCAGAGATTAAAAGGACGGTTAATAAAACAGGGTTGCGGGTAATATGCTTTAACACCTCTTTACTCGAATAACTTGTTATTGATCCCTTTTTCACTTCGACCCGAAATTCTTTTGTGGCAATAACTAGCAGAGCAGAAATGAAAATAGAAATTGAGGTCCACTTAAATGTGGTGGCATAGCCCAGTGAATCTGCTAATATTCCTCCTAGCATCGGTCCCAATAAAGAACCGGTAATACTGCCAGTTTGCAATGTTCCAAGGACACGGCCGGCAATCTGTTTCGGTGTTTGAGTTGAAATAAATGCCTGGGACATCGGAATGAAGCCAGAAAAGAATCCCATGAAAAAGCGTAGCAGCAATAATTGCCAGACAGAATGGACAAAGCCGATAAGGAAAATGGAGAATGCCATTCCAAGGCCAGATATGATGAGGATTTTTTTTCGCCCATATCGATCTCCAATTTTGCCCCAAATAGGCGAAAATAGAAAAGCTGATACGAACGTTATTCCAAACGTGATCCCAGACCAATGTTGTACGTATTTCTCTGAAAAATCTCCAAACGACTCAATGTACAGTGAAATAAATGGCATGACCATCGTCATACTTCCGGCAACAAAAAAGTTAGCAAACCACATAATCATTAAATTACGTTTTGCACGATCCTGCTGATTCACGGTACATAACACTTCTTTCTTAAAAATATTTCGGTTCTCTAAATATAATAATACCGAAGTTAATCAATAATTCAAATATTAAACATATTTTTAAAAAGTTATTTATTAAAAATATTCATAATACTATTGACAACTTGTTAATGGGAGTTTAAATTAAATTTAATACTTTAAATCAATTAAATTATTTTACGTTCTCTTATCAAGAGTGGCAGAGGGACTGGCCCGATGACGCCCAGCAACCGTTCCAAAAGGAATTGGTGCTAAATCCTGCAAAACAAGTTTTTGTTTTGAGAGATAAGAGAGGAGTAGTCCATTTATTGTGATGAAACCTCTCTTTTCTGGAGAGGTTTTTTATTTTTTAAATAAAATCAGACTTTTCCAATAGGAGTAACGAGAATTACGTAAAAAGAAAAGGGGAGTTATCATCATGAAGAGAAATTTGTTAAAAAGCACACTTGTTTCAGCACTAGCGGCTACACTTCTTCTTACAGGATGTGCATCAAGTGGAGAAACAAAGCAAGCAAGCGGTAATAAAAATGTATCGCTTGAAGGGGTGCCTGAACGATTTGCCAAAGGTGATCCGGTTAAAATCAAGGTCATACGTAAAATTGGCGGTGACGACCATACTGCTCAATTCTTAGCTGGTGCGAAAGAAGAAGGACAAGCATTAGGTTTTCAGGTGGATGTGTTCACTGCAAATGGTGACACGGCAAAGTTCCATGATGCGATCAATCAAGCTTTAGATCAGGATTATGACGGATTTGTTATTTCCCATGGTGATGACGACGCTACCATTAATGATGTGAAGAAAATTGTTGAAAAAGGAAAAAGTGTAGTTGCTTTTGACTCCAATCCCAAGCTTGCTGAAGTAGAAGGGGTAACGCTGACTTCACAGGATGATGAAGCATTAGCAACATTAGCACTTGATCAGCTTGTAAAAGAGACAAAAGGAAAAGCTAAGATTGCCTACCTTTGGGTGGACGGCTTCCCGCCAATGGTGAGAAGAAATAAAGTTTATCAGGACGTACTTGCGAAAAACCCTGGTATTAAAGAGGTCGAACGCTTCGGTGTAGCGTCTGCCGACACAAGTGTGCAAACACAAAATGCTGTTGCGGCGATGTTAAATAAGTATCCTAAAGGAAAATTAGATGCGATTTTTGCGACTTGGGATGCGTTTGCCATTGGTGCTGCCCGCGCTCTGAAGGAAGCGGGACGTGAAGAAGTAAAAATTTATGGAATTGATGTTTCCAATGCCGATCTTCAAGAAGTTCAAAGAAAAGGCAGTGCTTGGAAGTATACGGCTGCAGTTGATCCTAAGCTTATTGGCGCAGTCGATATGAGATTACTAGCGAAAAAACTAGCGGGGGAAGAAACGCCAAAAACCTACGACCTAGAAGCATCACTCGTGTCACAGAAAAACGTTCAGGACTCTAACGAAGCAGTTAATATGGTAAATCTCGCAAAAATCATACCAGGCTGGGGTCAATCTACTGCGTTTGAAGAAGATTGGATGAAAACATTAAAGAAGCACTACAAGAAATAATCGCTGGGCACTCTCTTTTTCGTCAGATGAAGGGAGTGTCTGCATGATGGGAGGTGCCATTTTTGACGACTACAACTTTAGAAATGAAAAACATCTCAATAGAGTTTCCTGGTGTAAAGGCCCTGAATCAGGTCGATTTTTCAATCGAAACAGGCGTCATTCATGCTTTGATAGGAGCAAACGGTGCGGGGAAATCCACATTAATGAAGGTTCTTTCCGGTGCTTATGATCACTATACCGGTGAAATTGGTCTGGACGGACAAAGCTTAAAAATCCGCACACCGAAAAATGCTCAGGACGCCGGCATACAAATCGTTTACCAGGAAGTAGATACAGCCCTGATTCCGTACCTATCTGTCGCTGAAAATATTATGCTGCTTGATTCGGTTCATAACATGGGGAAAAAGCAGTGGATAAAGTGGAAGGAAATTCATGATCGAGCTAGTAAAATACTTGCTGATTTAAATATTAATCTTTCTTCGAAAAAACTAGTAAGTGAATTAACGCTGGCAGAAAAACAAATGGTTTTAATTGCTAGAGCGATTTCCAAGCAGTGTAGGTTTCTTATTTTGGATGAACCGACGGCACCGTTGAGCCATACTGAAACAACGGAACTATTTCGTATCGTTAGAGATTTAAAAAAGCAAAATGTAGGAATTATATTTATCTCACATCGACTGCCGGAGATTTTTGAAATCTGTGATGTGATAACGGTGATGCGTAATGGTGAAATAGTGGTAAAAGAGAAGAGTGTAGAAACGACACCGAATAAAGTGGTCGAGCAAATGCTAGGTCAAAAGCTAGAGGAACAATTTCCTGAAAAAAGTTCGACTTTTGGCAACAATGTTCTTGAAGTAAAAGGACTTAACGACGGTGAAAAAATTAATGATTTACATATCCATGTGAAAGCTGGAGAAATTGTCGGAATTGCTGGGCTTGTCGGTGCTGGGAAAACAGAATTATGTAAGGCCCTTTTTGGTTCCTCGAAACGAACTGGGGGAGAAATTTTTCTAAAAGGAAAGAATGTTAGGTTAAGGAGCCCTTACGATGCAGTTAAAAATGGTCTTGCATTAGTTCCTGAAGAACGGCGAAAAGAAGGAATTCTCGTTTTAGAATCCGTTGAGGCCAATTTGACAGCAGCAAATTTAGGAAGGTTTTCAAAAGCTTTAAGTTTTTTGGATCGGCAAAAGGAAAAAGCCACTGCCAAGCAAATGATTAGCTCACTTGGAATTAAGACACCAACGGAGGAAACAAAGGTTCAAAATTTGTCTGGAGGAAATCAGCAGAAGGTGGCCATTGGGAAATGGCTGGTTGCAGAAGCTGATGTTTACATTTTTGATGAGCCAACTAAAGGAGTAGATGTTGGTGCGAAGAGGGATATCTTCAATTTAATCTCGGGATTAGCTAAGCAAGGTAAAGGAGTAATTTATGCTTCCTCAGAATTATCCGAAATTATGGGGATAACTAATCGAGTCTATGTTTTATATGACGGGAAGTCCGTTAAGGAACTTGAAACTAATCAAACGAATGAAGAAGAACTTTTATTCTATTCAACAGGGGGCAGGTAAAATGGAAGCAAATATGACGGCTAGCAAACAGACCCCAACGAAAAAGACCTTTGAGCTTTTTCAATTCTTTTATAAATACGGTACGATTATTACCATTGTCGCACTTATTGTGATTTTTTCACTAGCGAACCCAACCTTTATTCAAGGAAGCAACATCGTCAATATCTTACGTTCTATTTCGATTGTAACCATTATTGCAATTGGGATTACGATTTCATTATCTGTCGACGGGTTTGATCTTTCGGTTGGATCCGTTGCCTCTCTATCAAATGCGATCGTTATCTCGATGTTTGTTTGGTTCTCGCAAAACACATTGGTCGCGGTCCTTTCAGCGATTGCGGCATCTTTAGTAGTGGGTGCTGTCAATTCGTTTATGATTGTTAAATTGCGGATTCCTGATATGTTATTAACGCTCGCGACAATGTTTATCATTCAAGGAACGGCTTTAACGTACACAAAAGGAGCGACTGTTTCACAAAACATGGTTATGCCCGATGGCTCGATGGCAGAGGGTCTTATCAGTCCATTCTTTGCTAAAATCGGCGAAGTCCCATGGATCATTATCATTATGGCTGTAACTGTAATCCTGGTACATGTCTTTTTGACTTATACAAAGCACGGACGTTATATGTACGTCATTGGCGGTAATAAAGAGGCTGCAAGATTATCGGGTATTCCAGTGAACAAATATAAGGTAGCGGCATACTTGTTATCAGCGTTATTTGCTTCCATTGGCGGAATTGTCTTGGCTTCGAGGGTCATGACCTCAGAAATAAATTCAGGTGCCCCTTATTTAATGGATTCCGTTGCCGCAGCATTTATTGGATTTTCTGTCTTGGGCTCTGGAAAGCCGAATGCCTTTGGTACATTTATTGGAGCGGTCCTCATCGGGATTTTGCAAAATGGACTCGTGATGATGTCAGTACCTTATTATGCGATGGACATTGTTAAAGGGGCTGTATTAGCATTTGCTTTAGCTATAACTTACTATAAACAAAAATAAATTAGACCTTGCAATTTATCGAAAAAAATCTTTAGGAGACAATTTTAGTTGTCTTCTTTTTTTATGATTTTGGAACAATATAAGGAGAAAGGGTGAAGAACATGGAACACTATGAAGCATTTTTGCACAGCAAGAATTGGATTGATAATGATTTAGATGCAAGGTACATAAATGTGAATCATCCCTATGCCATCTTAATTTCAGAAGACGAAGGACAAATAACGTTAAGAGGAAATGCTGGCTTTGATAACGGTCAAAACGGTGAAGAAATTTTCTCTTTTACTTCGTTGAAGGATCTTCAAGAATGGTTTGAAAACAATATTGGGGAGTAAGGCTTTACACGACGGGCTATACGAGACCCGTCCTTTTTTTATTTTTTCCAAAAAAAGTATTTACAAAATTTACAGACATTATATAATTAACACTGTAATATAAGTTAACGGTGTTAATTTAAATAACTGTGTTAATAAAATTTGGAGTGTGAGCACAATATGGGCACCAAGGAAAGACGAAAACGAGAAATTGAGGAGATGAGGCTCGAAATCATTGAAGCGGCGGTTCAATTGTTTCTAACAGACGGGTATGAAAATGTTTCGATGAGAAAAATAGCCCAGCAAATCGATTACTCCGCAACAGCCATTTATAAATATTTTGCCAACAAAGAAGAGATTTTGATTCACTTATTAAAACATGGCTATTCTATTTTTCTCACTAGTTTAAAAGAAGGAGTAGCTAAAAGTAAATCTCTGGATGCCGGAGAAAGATTGAATGCTTCATTATATGCCTATATTGATTTTGGTTTAAAGTATCCAGAATATTACAGATTGATTTTTATCGAAAACTTGCATCAGCTTCAAAAGGTGATGACAGAAGAGGATGACCGGGTAAGAGGATTTGTCTTATTAACTGAAATGGTAATGGCAGCAATGAATGAGGGAGTGTTAAGGAAGCATGATGCACAAATGGTGGCACAGTCTTTATGGGCATCACTTCATGGCATTACAAGTTTATTAATCACTTTCCCAGACTTTAGCTGGCATGAAAAAGAAAACTTTGTCACTTTCCAAGTAGATACCATGATAAAGGGATTAACTTAAAAATTAGGGGGTAGGAGTGAAATGGGTAAACGTAAAATAAATTGGACAGTTTGGTTTAGTTATCTTGTCGTCATTGGGTTTATAGGATATATTTTGGTGATGTATGGACTCAACAATCCACGCAGTACTGGTATTGTTTCAGGAAAATTAGAAAACCCTAATTTCCACTACAATACATGGAAAATCTTATTCTTCATTCATATCACAACTGGATCCATTGCTTTACTTCTTGGCCCATTTCAGTTATTAAAGGCAAGTCGTAAAAAAATAAAAACACACCGCATCATTGGAAAAATATATGTTTCATCGATTTTCCTCAGTGTGCCTGCAGGAATCTATCTTGCGTTTTATGCAACTGGTGGAATCGGCAGTACAATTGGCTTTCTCATTCTAGATGCCGCTTGGTTCATAACTACTTTCCTAGGACTTAAACGGATTCATGAAAGAAATATCCAAAGCCACCAGGAATGGATGCTCCGCAGCTATGCCATTACCCTTGTCTTTGTCACCTTCCGTCTCTTAGTGCCAATCTTCATGTTTATTCTCCATTTAGGATTTGCCATTAGTTTTCCTCTTGCCGTTATCGTTGGGATTATGATCAATTTATCTTTGGTGGAAAGATATCTTAAAAGAAAGCTTAAAGGAACCAAAAATACCGGATCCACCATTCTTAAGGTAGACGTCAAATAAAAATAAGGAAGGAGCCTTTTACAACTGTGGTGAATACACCTGAGATTGACTGAATAAAAAATTATAGATTAGAGCTAAAAAGGGGTGGGGGGAAATGGACGGATTAAAAGCCATTAATTTAGGGTTACGATTCCTTTTAGAAATTATGGTACTTGTCATTTTAGGATACTGGGGATTTCATGTTTCACAAGGAACAATGATCAAAATCTTACTAGGGATCGGTACCCCCATATTAACTGCAGTCATCTGGGGAATGTTTGGCGCACCTAAAGCACCGTACGTGTTAAGTGGATTTTCATTTCTATTATTAGAGATTGTCATATTTGGTTTGCCAGTTGTTGTCTTGTATGTGATAGAGAAGCAAACATTAGCCTTCATTTATGGTCTGATCGTTGTTATCAATCTTTTCTTAATGAAAATATGGGACCAATAAATAAACAGCCTGCACCAAATTGGTGTCAGGCTGTTTGTTAGTTAACAGCATCTTGATACTTTTCCGCCCTTTGCGTTATACCGTGCTTCCTGTGCCTCACAGAAAAACTCTTTCCGCGATTTAACTGGTTGTCCAGGGTGGTGTGATTCCATATGTTCGACGTAGGTTTCATAGCTGGGAACACCGACTAGTAAGCTGAGAAATTGCTTTCTGAATGAGTTAATTTCTTTTAATTTATTAAGCATATTTTTTGAATTCTCCCTTGTCACGAGGCACATATGGTGACTCATGCAATGGTAATTTGTGATGTAAGATTACTTTGAACCAAATTCGGATCGCAGAGATTAGAACAATAATGACTACCGCCATGAATATCCCAGTAAGGGTGGCATCCACATAATCATTAATTAAGACTTGTTTCATTTGCGCAGCAGTCGTTGCTGGAGCAAGTACCTTGCCGCCATCATATGCCTCTTTAAAAATTTTCGCGTGCGCTAGGAAGCCGATTTTTGGATTGTCATGGAATAATTTTTGCCAGCCTGCTGTCAAAGTAACGATAAGCAGCCAGGTTGTTGGCAAAAGAGTGACCCAAACATACGCTTTTTTGCCCATTTTATAAAGAATCGTAGTACCTAAGAGCAAGGCAATGGCAGCAAGCATTTGGTTGGCAATACCGAATAGCGGCCATAAGGTATTAATACCTCCAAGCGGGTCAATGACACCTTGATATAAGAAATAACCCCAGAAGAGCACGCACAATGCAGTTGCCATAATATTTGGAATAAGTGAATCCGTTTTAGCAAATGGCTTATAAGCCGTTCCAATAAGATCTTGAATCATAAAGCGTCCTACACGAGTTCCGGCGTCAATTGTTGTTAAAATAAAAAGTGCTTCAAATAAGATGGCAAAATGATACCAAAACGCCATTAACGCCTTACCGCCAATCACTTTTGAAAAAATAACAGCCATCCCAATCGCAAGTGTTGGTGCCCCCCCAGTTCTTGAGAGAATGGTTTGTTCCCCTACGTTACTGGCAATTGTTTTTAAATCATCCGGAGTGACCGTAAAACCCCAGCTTGAAACCGTTGTAGCCGCTTGTACAACATCTGTGCCTATTAAAGCTGCAGGACTGTTAATGGCAAAATACACGCCAGGGTGCAGTACACATGCCGCAATCATCGCCATGACGGCTACAAATGATTCTGTCAGCATAGCTCCATAGCCAATCGGACGGGCGTGAGATTCCGTTTCAATCATTTTTGGCGTAGTACCTGACGATACTAATGCATGGAATCCAGAAACAGATCCACATGCAATGGTGATAAATAAGAATGGGAAAAGGTTTCCGGCAAACACAGGACCTGTTCCATCAATAAACTTTGTAACACCAGCCATTTCAAGGTTAGGTGCAACAATGATAATGCCTAATGCTAGTGCTAGGATGGTCCCAACCTTTAAGAATGTGCTTAGATAGTCACGTGGTGCAAGAAGTAACCAAACAGGTAAAACGGATGCTACAAAACCATATATGATCATCATGATGGCAATTGTTTCACCTTTAAAGGTAAACATCGCTGCCAGAGTCGGATTTTCCGCTACTGTTTGTCCAAAGAATAAGGAAAGGAGCAATAACACAATACCAATCACTGAAGCCTCGCCAACTCGGCCAGGGCGGATAAAGCGCATATAAATTCCCATAAAGATTGCAATCGGAATCGTTGCAGCAATCGTGAACATTCCCCAAGGACTTCCTACAAGCGCTTTCACAACTACTAATGCTAAAACGGCTAATAAAATAATCATAATGCCTAAAATACCAATCATGGAAACGATACCTGTGAATTTACCCATTTCATCCTTGATCATTTCACCTAGAGATTTACCGTTACGGCGCATGGAACCAAACAGAATAATAAAGTCTTGAACAGCACCAGCTAACACAACTCCTACTACAATCCAAAGAGTTCCTGGTAAATATCCCATTTGTGCTGCTAAGATTGGGCCTACTAATGGGCCGGCACCGGCAATCGCCGCAAAGTGGTGACCAAACAGCACCCATTTGTTTGTTGGAACATAGTCTTTTCCATCGTTATGTATTTCTGCGGGTGTTTTACGAGAATCGTCAAGCTGGAATACTTTTTGTGCAATAAACTTGCTGTAAAAACGATAGGCAATTGCATAGACACAAACAGCAGCCGTTAACAGCCAAATGGCATTAATACTTTCGCCATTGTTTAAAGCCATTACCGCAAATCCAGCTGCTCCGAGGGCTGCAATTACACCCCAGATTAGAATTGATTTTAAAGCTTTCACCTAAACCGCCTCCTTTTGCTAAAATATGACAATATTATTATAATTTATTATTCCGAAAATTTAAATAATTATTTATCCCTAAATTCTAACAATTTAATGAACACAATTAATCAATTGCTGATTGCTTCTGCCGTTGGTTATGCTTTAAACTAGGAAACAAATGTAGGAATTTGTGGTGAGACAATCGAATGGGAAAACAAGTAGAAGAAACATATGACATCATGGAGGTCTGTCTGCTTGCAGGGAAAATCATGCTGCAAAGCGGTGGCGAAACCTACCGAGTTGAGGATACAATGATGCGGATGGCCGCTTCATTTGGTATTGAAAAAACACATAGTTATGTAACTCCGACCGGAATCATTTTTTCCGCAGAAGGAACGGAGCCTACAAAGACCAAGCTTATTAGAATATCGGAGAGATCCACAGATTTAAAAAAAGTCGCTATGGTTAATAGCGTTTCGAGAAAGATTAGCAGCGGGGAAGTGAACCTGAGGGAAGCACTAGAGCATTTACAGGAAATCGATTCTTTAAATCTTACCTTTCCTTTTATGATACAAGTGGCTGCGGCAACGCTCGCCAGCGGATGTTTCATGATCATGTTTGAAGGTAGCTGGAATGATTTTATTCCTTCGATGATTTCAGGTGGAATTGGCTATTTAAGCTTTGTTTATTTTCATCGTTTCGTCCCAATTAAGTTTTTCTCTGAATTTTTAGCATCGTTTGTCATCGGATTGATGTCTTTTATTTTTGTGAAATTAGGTGTGGGACATCAGTTAGATAAAATTATTATTGGGTCGGTAATGACCTTAGTGCCGGGGCTTTTAGTGACGAATGCTATAAGAGATTTAATGGCAGGCCATTTAGTTTCGGGGCTTTCCAAGGGAGCAGAGGCCTTTCTGACGGCCTTTGCCATCGGGGCAGGTATTGCGGTTGTCTTATCATTTTTGTAAAGGTGGATGAGAGTGGCTATTCTAGCACAGTTAATCACGAGTTTTATTGCGACAGGCGCATTCGGAATTCTTTTTAATGCTCCGAAAGAATCTTTAATAAAATGCGGACTGATCGGAACGGGCGGATGGTTGATCTACTACCTTCTTGAGGATTATTCAGGAGATGCCGTTTTTGCTACATTGGCTTCCACTGTATTTGTGGCCGTTATCAGTCAGGAGTTGGCGAAATTTTATAAAACACCAGTAATCATCTTTAGTGTTGCCGGTATTATACCACTAGTACCTGGTGGACTAGCGTATGATGCGATGCGTAATTTCGTTGAGAACGACTATAATGCTGCATTAGGATCAGCAGCAAAAGTACTTATGCTTGCCGGATCAATAGCCTTCGGTTTAGTTTTTTCTGAAGTGATTAACCAAGTAATAAAAAAGCTTAATCTAAATAGAACATGAACAAGGTAAAAATACTCGTTTGCACATTCAGCAAACGAGTATTTTTTATTAGGCTCTGTTAAACGATATTGTTGTTTTTTATACTCTGTTGATTGGAGCGGAAGGCACTCGACTCCTGCGGGAGTACGGGGCAGGGGAGACCCCACAGGCGATAAAAGCGCCGAGGAGGCTCCCCGGCACGCCCGCGGAAAGCGAGCGCCTGGAGCGGAAATCAACAGCCAAATTTAACAGAGCCTTTTATTAAGGAAAACTTAAGGTAGTCCAATTATGATGCAATTGGAAATGATTTTCCTTTAACGTTCGCTGATTTTTTGGTATGGTAATAAAGTAGTATATTACTAGAGTGAATTTTCAGCCAAGTCTATTACAAGGATGGAATTAATCGTTTATGAAAAAAATGTTAATTATTGTAATTATTTTATTAATATCCTTTATAAGTGCGAAAAGTATTTTGGCAGTAAAATCGGGCAATGCATTACCTAAGGTTAAGGCAGTCGATACTCCGCTGGCTACAAAAGAAGTAGCGTTACAGAAAGAAACACCCATTTTACCTGAAAGTAAATTATTAGATGTCCCTTTATTAAATCAGATGGATAAACCACTGCTTTATAATGGGTGCGAGGTTACCAGCCTCGCAATGGTTCTAAATTACAATGGGATTAAGGTAACGAAGAATGAGTTAGCAAAGAATATTAAAACCGTCCCGCTAAATTATAGCAATGGCAAAAAGGGTAATCCTAATGCCGGCTTTGTCGGTGATATGGCGCACGGCCCCGGGTTAGGTGTATATAATGGTCCCGTTTTTGAACTGGCCCAGAAATATGCAGGCGATAAAGTAGCCAATCTAACAGGGAGTCCGTTTACGGATTTATTGAAAAAAATAAGCCAGGGACATCCAGTCTGGATTATTACAACGACTAGCTTTGCTCCAGTTTCTGTTTTTCAAACCTGGGATACCCCGCAAGGCAAAATTGACATTACCTTTAGTGAACACAGTGTTGTCATTACTGGATATGATGAAAACTACATCTACATTAACGATCCATATGGAACGAAAAATAAGAAATTGGATCGCGAAAATTTTATTAAAGCTTGGGAGCAAATGGGCAAACAAGCAATTGTTGTTGAAAGTTAATAGAAATAGAAATGGTCTGATTAAAAAATCAGGCCATTTTTTTCTGTTAAAATGGGCGAAGGCAGAGGAATGAAAATCCCTCTGCCTTCTTAGCTTTTGATTCAATTAGTGAATCCGTATCGTAACTTGTGTATGGTTGTGCTTTTCTAGTCAGCCATCGCAAGGTAAAAATTTATATATAATCGTTGTTTTTTAAAAAACAAGCTTGCCGCGGTTATTCTTCCACCTGATGGTTTTATACCTAAACGACGTAAGCCCTACCTCTCTTACATCCTAACGGCTCCGAAGCCGATCCAGTGTGAATAAGTTTTTTATTTTAAAACATAAGCAGAATGCCAGAAAAAATTCTTACATTGCGTTATTTTCTTGATTACAAGTTACTAAATAAAACGAACGAAATTTAATATTATAATACTTATCTTATTTTGTCAACAATTTATTGGGCGTTTTTTCTTATTGATGAAAACTTATTTTTACCAATGCTTAATAAAAAAATAATAAGTATTAAGCCGAGGCTAATTAAAACACCCATTCTTTGTGTTCCGTCACGCATTCCCCCTGAAACAGTCAAAAGAATGATCGCAATTCCTAAATAAGAAGTAGTAGGATACCCGGGCATTTTAAAGGTATTAGTCTGTTTACGACTTTTTCGTAATTTTATTTGGGTAGATAGAATAATGATCCAATTTAAAATAAGCAGAACCCCCGCTGCAGTCGTCACATATTCGTATAATTTCCCTGGTAGAATAAACGAAAGGAGTAATGATATGCTCAACGCTAATCCAGTTACAAATAAGGATTTAATGGGAACGCCTCGCCGATTTTTACTAGCGAGCAATTTTGGCGCATCCCTGTCTTCTGCTAAGGAAATCAAGATATTAGTGACAGAAAAAAGCGCCCCTACCATGGTTGAAAAGGCAGCACTAATTATTATCACATTAAATAATGAATCAATATAGGGAATATGAAAAACGGTTAGCGCCGTAACAAATGGGCTTTGTGATTCGTTGATTTTTGTCCAAGAAACAAAATATAAAATAAAGAAAATCGATAGGATATAAACAGCAACAAGGGCCATAAGCATTATCGATCCTGCTTTTTGAATCTCGCTTTTATTTTTTAATTCGGACGAGGCAACGCCCATAACTTCAATACCCCCAAAAGAGAAAAAGGTAAAGATAAGGGCAGCCCACATACCTGCAATCCCATTTGGAATTAACGGAGTCCATACATTTCTTACATCTAAAGGATGTGGCTGTGGGGCAATCATGTGAAACAAAATTAATAATCCAAAAAAGATAAAGATAATTAGGGTGGACAATTTTAGGATTCCGAATAAGGATTCAATTTTTCCGAAGTTTTTAACTCCTAATAAATTAATTCCAAATGCGATGACAGCATAACTAACTGTAAATATCCATAATGGAACATGGGGAAACCAGAACTGGGTGAAAGTGCCCAACGCTACTGCCTCACTCGACATAATAAAGATGCCTGCCAACCAATAAACCCAACCGGATACAAATCCCATTGAATGGCCGAAGGCTTTTTTGGCGTAGGTTCGAAAGGAACCTGGCTGGGGATCGGCTATGGTCATTTCGGCGATTGCACTAAATACAAAATAAGCAGTTAATCCAGCTATTGCATAATTAATTAAAATTGCTGGACCAGCTGTCTTTATTGATAATCCTGTCCCAAGGAAGAAGCCAGCACCGATAACAGAGCCAATCCCAATCAGTGAAAGCTGCCACCAAGCAAGACCAGAATGCACTCCATTGTCAACATTTTCTGCTTTTTTATGATTTACTACTTGTTTAAAGGTAAGGTCATTTTCCATTGGTTACTCTCCTTATAATGCCCGAATAACTTTACTATTCCCTTTTAAAGTTAGAACAATGAGAGATTGCTTCTTTTTATTTTTTTAGGAAAAAGTTGGTAGATATATAGTAAAATAAGGATATAAGGAGAGGAAGAAGGGAGTGGCAACTATGATATTTTTTCGAAAGCTGTTTCTTACAGCATCCAGGTATCGCTATCGAACGGTATTGTTATTTACAACCTTTTATATTTTTATAAACGCAGTGGTTATGAGAATGCTCGAACCGAAAACCTTTGAAAATACCTTCCATGCTGTTTGGTGGATTCTAACTACGATGACAACCGTGGGCTATGGGGATGTTTATCCGACTACACAGTTTGGAAGAGCTTGGGCGATGGTCATTGTTTACACGCTTGGAATCGGGTTGTTTGGTACGGTGATTGGCATGATTGTGGATGGTGTTTCTCAATATAAACGGATGAAGGAGGAAGGAAGAATGACCTTTAGAGGAGAAAATCATTTTGTCATTATCGGTTGGACGGCCAAAAGCAAGAATACCATCAAAGAGCTGTTTTTGGCTGAACCGAAAACAGAAATCGTCTTGATTGATGAATTAGAGAGGACACCCTACGAACACGAACGGTTTCTATATATACAAGGGAGTCCGACTGATGAAGAAGTATTAAGAAAAGCAAGAATAGAAAAAGCAAAAGCGGTTTTATTATTTGCTCCAGACGGCATTGAGAATCCGGATTTAGCCGATGGAAAGACCCTTTTGGTTGCCTCCTCCATTGAGCGTTACGATGATGGGACAGATAAAGAAATATACACGATAGCTGAGATATTAAATGAAAAGCATGTCGGTAATTTCAAGCATGTTAAAATAGACGAATTTATTCTTTCTCATGAATCTGTTTCCAATTTAATGGCGAAATCTGCTCAAACAAAGGGATCCAGCCACCTCTTCACACAATTATTAAGCCGGAAGGATGGTGAAGATGGAAGCGACTTATGGGAGGTAAATGTTCGGTCCGAATGGAAAACGTATGGGGATGCACATGAACACCTTAGGCAAAAAGGGGCCCAGCTTATCGCAGACCGAAGCGATTTGAATATTTTGAAAAAATGGAATGAATCCATTCCCAAGGATGCTAGATTATTTGTTATTTGCGATAAGAAGACCTATCAAGCAATATAAAAATACCTCTTTTTAGATGAATGTGTCATGTGTGCTCATGAGGAAAGAAAACCTGTCAGAAAAGCAAAAATTGTCTTCATGGAGGGTTCATGAGGACAAAAACCCTGTCAGAAAAACAAAAATTGTCCTCATAGAGGGTTCATGAGGACAGAAACCGTATCAGAAAAACAAAAATTGTCCTCATAGAGGGTTCATGAGGACAAAAGCCATAACAGAAAAGCAAAAATTGTCTTCATGAAGCTTTCATCGGACAAAAATATTTTCAATAAGTTAAACAGCCAGCTATCACTACGCCAATAGAAACCGATAAGAACATTAGAAAAAGCCCGACAGCTTGGTTGTCGTTTTCAATGCTTTGATTGACATCAAAACGTGGAGTCAGCCATTCTGCTAAGTAAAAAACAATAATCTGTGCAAGGATGCCAATCGCTCCCCAAATAACCATGTCAATTAAAGAAATGGAATTCGCTGCGGTAGAATACAGAACAATTGCCAGACCAAGGAGCCTGCCGCCAAGCACATAGCTTGCTGCTTTATTCCCTTTCGCCATTAATGAAAATTCCTTGACCTTTGTTGTAACTTCCATCACGAAAAGTCCCACTATTAAAAGCACTAGTGAAACCGCTAAGTATAATAAGAAATTCGTCATTTACATTCCCCCTTGTTATTGAGTCCGACAGGTAAAAAGTAAGATTCATTCCCCGTGATTTTCCCGCCTGCCCGAATGCCAATACTACTTGGCTTGCCGGCAATAAGAAAAGACCCGAACACGTAAGATAACTTTTCGATCCCTTTTTCTGTTTCTAATGAAACGGTAGGTAGAGGTAGATAGGCTTGAAATACAGGTAATTCTTCTTTATAAGTCTGAAACGGATTTTGCACAGTGACCTCTGCAGACTCATTCCAAATTTTTACTGTATCTCCTTCTCTTCCAAATGATGGCTTCTGGACGAAGGCATTATTGCCGAAAAATGAATCGGGTTCTAGATAGGTAGGAAGCATATATTCTTTAATCCATTTTTGTTCCTCTGTCGAATAGAAAGCCCCCTGCTCGGCTAATCCCCATATTAAACATTGGATGGATTTAGACTGAAGCAGAAACGCGGAGACAGGATTTAATAACGCTATTTTTCCTTCCTTTGAAAGCTGAAGCAATTTAATGCCAACAAGGTCACCGGATTCAGAATCCCTATCTTCGATTAAGTGCTCAAGTGGATAGGTTTGCCGGTACAAAACATCAATGGGCTCGCCGGCAGGGTCAATCAAGGCACCATCTGTGATTCGGAGGTCACTTATCGGAACAAGTTTATTTTTTATCTGACAAAGCTTGCTTAAATAAAGAGTCGTGTTCCAATCCTCTATATGATCCTCGTGGGCAGTGAAGACCACGTTTGGAGATTTTTGTCCGGCTGAGGCTTCCAATACCGCCTTCGTAATGCCAGAGGAAAGAAGACGCTCACCGTCTTCGTTGGGATTATTAAAACCTAATTCTTTACAAATTAGTCCATTTATTTGAAAGCATTCAACAATAAAGGTAGGCGTGTCGCTGTTAAATTCAAGCAGTTTGATTCCTTCCTCTGTCAGCGCAAAATCGAACCGGGCAATAACAGATTCAGGAAAAAGGTCTTTCGTCCGTAGAAAAGGAAGACTTTTCTTTGGGTAACCTAGTTCAAGTAATTGTTCGTCAGAAAGGTTTCGTAATAAAGAAGCTGTCTTAAAAAAAATTCTACCCATCCGCTCAGTTGCGTCCCTAATTCTTATATGGATGTCCTCTGATATAGAAAGTACTTGGTAAAGACTATATTCACTCCCATATAAATCCGACCAAAATAATGGATATCTTTCATAAAAGTTTTTACGTTTTGCACCATAATCAGACATTCCTAACCTCCAAAACCGCCTTTTGACCCACTCCCAAATCCGCCCTTAAAGCTTGAAGAGGATTTATAAGATTTATAGGAAGAAGATTTCAAGAGGGCTGACTTATTTCGATAATAGCTCCCCCCATAAAAATAATGCCCATAATGATGTGAATGAGTATCATCACATTGCCACACACCTTCATCGTCGTCCCATTCCCAATCTGAGCATGTTTTATCTTTAGGCTTGGGAGGAAGATCATCCGAACATCCTGAAAGCGTTCCGGCCATAAGAGAAGTGAGAACACCAGTTATTAACCATTGGGTTTTCTTCACCGTACCACTCTCCTTCATTAATCAATATATAATAATTATAAAATTAATTTTAAGGAAAACAATGGTAAAATCATAGAAAAAGGAGTGAAATCGTGTGAGACTAGAATACAGACTTGATGATGGTAACCAGTATCCTGCTTTATGGAGTTACGTAGACATTTCAAGAATGGAAGCTGTAGCAAGAATGACTTGTGAATTTTTTGTAAAAGAAGGAGAGACATATGCGGTCACAGCTACAGCAATGGACCCAGATGGCAGCGCAGTGTTATATGTCAAAAAAGAAAGGTTTGCAAGTGATTACACGGAAACTCACTATTCCCATATAGGCTTTGAAGTAAGAGAACTTACCAGAAATGGTTCATCCTTAATTGAGACTAAAGAAATATGGGACCATGAAGAAGTACTACAGGCTCTTCATTCCGATTTTATTTTCATCCATCAGAACGGGAAATTTTTAGAGTTTACCATGGATTCAAGAGAAATAGACGAAGACCGAAAATGCTACGTATACTACGGAAATTTCACCGGAAATAGCAAATAATTTTTTTCTACAATAATTTTTTTGAAAATTGAAGGAAAGTGCCGATTTTTGTCGTATTTTACTTTATATATGGTTAACTGTGGGGGAAGCACAATGCTGGCAGAAAAACTTCTATTGAATTTATTAATCACCATCGCACCAGTCCTATTTTGCAGCGCTCTAATGGATAACAAGCCGAAGTTAAATACTCCATTCCTATGTGGATTACTGCAAAGTGCAGCGGCACTTTGCTGTATGATTTTCTCCTATTCGAATTATGGCTTCTCTTGGGATCTTCGTTATGTACCTCTTATTATGGCATTTCTCTATGCAGGACCGGTTGCCGGAGGAATGGTTCTAATATCTATTATAAGTGCTCGTATTTTAATGGGGGGAGATACGGTCTTATTTGGTCTTGTAAATTGCATTTTAACCGCTCTTGTACCCCTTCTTTTGATGAAAAAATTTTGGAACAATCCCCCAAATAAAAGAGTAATGCTCACCACGTTAATTGGAGGATGGTCCTTAATCCTATGTTATTTCTCGTTACATGTATTTCGATATTTTGAGGGGAATATTTTTAAATTAGATTTTAATATTCCAGACCTTCTTATGATTGGCTTAATTGCCACGATTGCTATCGCCCTAGCAGCAAAACTTAATGAAGGGATGATTGAGAGAAATAAAATGAAGGATGAAATACAGCGTGCTGAAAAGCTAAATACGCTCGGAGAACTCGCCGCCTCCATTGCCCATGAGGTCCGAAATCCCTTAACGGTAGTAAAGGGTTTTCTTCAGTTAATGCAACAGCAAGAAGCGGGGAAAAATTACGAATATCTATCTCTTGTATTAAGCGAATTAGGGCGTGCGGAATCGATCATTAATGACTATTTAAATTTTGCCAAGCCAAAATTCGAAAAAATAGAAGAGTTTCAATTAAATAGTATTTTAACTGAAGTAGTTATGCTTCTTGATCCGCTGGCAGTTAAACAGGGGGTTCAGTTGGAAAGTCAACTTGATTCGAATGATTTTTCGCTTAATACAGATCGTAACCAGTTAAAACAAGCACTTGTTAACATTGTGAAAAATGCGATTGAAGCAACTCCTGAAGGTGGAAAAGTAACTATACATAACAAATTTGACCAAGCCTCTGCATCAATTTTAATTTCCGATACAGGAAAGGGAATGACACCAGAACAATTATCACGGATTGGAACGTTGTTTTATACGACAAAAGATAAAGGTACTGGTCTTGGCACCTCCGTTTCTTTAAGAATCATTGAAACCATGAGAGGAAAGGTCTCTTATCAAAGTGAGCCAGGAGTGGGCACAAAGGTAACAATGACCCTCCCGGTAGGAAGAAACGAAGAATGGGCATAATTTTGACTTAAAAAAGCTAACCGCTTGAGGCCGGTTAGTTTATTTTTTTGGAAGGAATTCTTTCCATCATCATGCTAATACTTGGATTGGTTATTTGTTTCTAAGAAAATAATTTTGTTTTATTACAATAGTGAAAACCGTTACATAAATATTAATTTCGGGTTATGTAAATTCAGTAAATCACCTGTTAATTCCAGAATATTTCCAATGGTAGTAATTTCAAATAATTTTATTTTTCAAAAAATATTGCTTTTTATCGAAAAAGATTATATTATCGGTATATAATTTTTTTATGAGTTATTTTGTCAGAACATTACGACATTATAACAAGGAGGTTTACAAAATGGATTTATTTAGAAAGAAATCGATTCAGGCATTAATTCAAGATATAGGTAAAAAAGATGCTACTTTAAAGAAGGATTTAGGTGCCTTTGATTTATCCATGCTAGGAATTGGTGCAATTATTGGAACAGGAATCTTCGTAGTAACAGGAGTTGCTGCAGCAGAACTTGCAGGTCCTGCTCTAATTCTATCATTTGTGATATCAGGGTTGGCTTGTGTGTTTGCCGCACTTTGTTATGCAGAGTTTGCTTCCGCCGTTCCGGTTTCAGGAAGTGCCTATACTTACAGCTATGCGACGTTTGGTGAATTGATCGCTTGGATTTTAGGCTGGGATTTAATCCTAGAATACGGGCTTGCATCTTCAGCAGTTGCCAGTGGATGGTCGGGATATTTTCAAGGATTGCTTGCAGGGTTTGGCATTCATTTTCCCAAAGCATTAACGAGTGCATTCGATCCTGCAAATGGGACGTACATTGATGTTCCGGCCATTATTATCGTTTTAGTGATTACATTATTGTTAACGCAAGGTGTTAAAAAATCAGCACGTTTTAATACGATTATGGTTATTATTAAACTAGCAGTTGTTCTATTATTTATTGGTGTAGGGGTTTGGTATGTAAAGCCAAGTAACTGGACACCATTTATGCCATTTGGATTCTCTGGTGTAACTGCCGGTGCCGCTACCGTTTTCTTTGCTTATATTGGTTTTGATGCTGTTTCTTCGGCAGCTGAGGAAGTAAAAAACCCACAAAAAAATATGCCGATTGGGATTATGGCTTCACTAGCTGTTTGTACCGTTTTATATATCGCTGTTTCCGCCATTCTAACAGGGGTAGTTCCTTACACAAAGCTTGGCGTGAAAAACCCGGTTGCGTTTGCACTTAACTATATTCATCAGGATTGGGTAGCTGGATTTATTTCAATAGGTGCGATTATTGGTATCACAACAGTATTACTTGTAATGCTTTATGGACAAACTCGTTTGTTCTACGCAATTAGCCGTGACGGATTATTACCAAAGGTATTCTCAAAAGTAGATAAGAAAAAGCAGACACCAATGTTCAATTCATGGATTACATGTTTACTAGTATCCATTTTTGCTGGTTTAGTACCATTAAGTAAACTTGCCCATTTAGTAAACATGGGGACATTATTCGCCTTTATGACAGTTGCAATTGGAATCTTGTATCTTCGTAAAAATAAGATGGCACCTAAAACGGGCTTCCGTGTTCCGTTTGTACCGTATATTCCGATTCTTGCTTTCGTATTCTGTGGATATTTAATCCTTCAGCTTCCAGCAGAATCTTGGATTAGCTTCGGCATTTGGTTAGTAATTGGATTGGGAGTTTACTTTGGATACGGACGCAAGCATTCCACATTGAATACATCTTCAGATCGCTTGAAAAAAGTAAGTTAAATAATAATCAAAAGGGCTTGCCGAGTGCAAGTCCTTTTTTTTACATTTTAGCGAATTTTGTCGAAAATAGTTGTTTTTGTCAATAATTGTCTGTTTTAATTAAAGAAAAATGATAAAATAGGAGCAGGTCCTATTAACTTTTTTCCTAAAAACGAACTTAATTGAGGGAGCAGCAAACATGAATGAAGGCATCAGGAGTCCCAGACTGATATTTGAAGAAAAAAAGGCTATTAAATTATTTTTATGGTTATTTTATATTTTTTTCATAACCTATGATATTTTTTATTTTTTTATATTACCCAAATACACAACTTATGGGAAAGATGGATTTCCTGATAATGGACTTGGTTATTGGCTATATGTTTTGGTATTTTGCTTATTACCCTTATCTATTTATACGATTAAAAAGGGGAACCCATATCTTGTAAAATATATATTCCTATTTGGCTACATAATGATCGACATTGTAGATAATTTGTTAATTTACCTTGGAACCTCTGTTCCATTTGCATCAGGTAATATAGTGGAACTTTTGTTTTTATTTTTTTCACCGATATTTGTTAATAAAAAATACTATTGGACTGTATCTTTGGGTATTATTGGAAAATATATTTTAATAGGTGTAATCTTACAAGATGCAAATGTAATATCACCAGTCATATTAACAATTATTTTGTCTGCCATTGCATTTATTTTGTTAATAAGGTTTTATTCTTATATTAAATCGTTAACTTCTGTCCATGAAGAATTGCGGCAAAAAGAGAAGCTTGCTACTATCGGTCAAATGGCTGCAGCGATTGGTCATGAAATTCGTAACCCCCTTTCCTCATTGAAGGGTTTTACACAACTGCAGCAGGAAAGATACCCAAATACAAATGATTTTTATCCAATAATGATTCAGGAAATCGATCGGATTAATTCAATCGTAAATGATTTAATGTACCTTGGAAAACCGAAGGAGATTAAATTTGAGAAAGCAAGCATTGAGGAAATCATTGCTTATACTTTATCTATTACTCAGCAGCAGGCGGAAAGACAGGGCGTAAATATAGAAACCATAATGAAGGGGCCATTACCGCCGATTGAATGTGATGGGAAGCAACTAAAGCAAGTGTTTATAAATTTAATTAAGAATGCAATTGAAGCTATGGCCGATGGAGGAGAGGTACGTGTTCATGTTAAAGTATTGGAAGAAAACAAAATGTATATTTCCATCCAAGATGAAGGATGCGGGATTGCTGATGAAGATATCCAGAATTTAGGCGATCCTTTTTTTACCACAAAAAAGGATGGAACTGGACTAGGATTAATGGTAACTAATCAAATTATAAAGGACCATTTTGGAGAATTAAAAATTCTAAGTGAGTTAAATAATGGGACTCTGGTTGAAGTAATAATACCAATAGAAATAAATAAGTTTAAAATTTGAATTATTAGTATTATTTATTGAAAATTTTAAATTTTTAATTAAGTCGAATGAAATATTTCTATAAATATACATAAATCCTAAATGAATTATGTATTACATTTAAATTAAATGTTTTATAATGAAGAAAAGTGTCGTAAATAATCAATTATTGACATAATATGAAAATGTTAATTCTATATTCAACTATTTCCTAATCAGGAGATTGAGATGTATGAGGCATATCTAATGTGAGGTAGACAAATGAAAAAAGAATTAATAGACCCGAATATAAGAAAAGAAGAAGCACAGACAGTTAAATGGTTTTTAGTATTGTTCTATACTATAACTATTGTGTTTGATATTTCGTATAGCATCATTTCACAGTTTATTCCTAGTTTAAAAGATGATGCACCTGATATACTGCGCAATTATATATATATTATAATGTTTGCTTTAATTCCTTTTGCGTTTTATCTTTACAAAAAACAAAAACCGCATCTTATAAAATATTATTACTTTATCTTATATACATTTTTGACCCTATTAAATGATATTATTTCATTTTATAATCATCCCGATTTATATAAAAGTGGGAATGTTGTAGAAGTCTTTTGGCTCCTTTTAGCACCGATATTTGTAAGTACACCCTTTTTTAGATTAGTTTCAATCGGATTATTAATAAGATACATTGCTGCGGGATTAATTCTCCAAACCCCTAATGTATTTTTACCAATAGTTTTAATTGTGATACTTTCTTTAGTCTCATTTATCCTATTAAACAGATTTCAATCACATGTTAGAGCAGTAAAGACATCCTATGATCATCAGGTTATTGGTATAGTTAAAGGTGTCATTGCTACTCTTGAACTTAAAGACCCATATACTAGGGGGCATAGTGAAAGAGTTGCTAGTTATGCACTAGAACTAGCAAAAGAGTGTGGGAAATTACGGGAAGAAGAATTGAAATCATTTAACTATGCTTGTTTACTCCATGATATCGGAAAAATACATATCCCGGATCAAATTTTGATGAAACCTACTAACTTAACCAAAGAAGAATATGAAGTTATAAAGTCACACACGATCGTTGGTGCAGATGCTGTCTCGAAAGTGGTTGCTTTAAATAACAGTATCGATGTTATCCGTTCACATCATGAAAGGTGGGATGGAAAAGGATATCCAGATAAGTTAAAAGGAGAAGAAATTCCGTATCTTGCTAGGATTACTGCTATAGCAGATGCCTTCGATGCTATGACATCTACGAGATCTTATAGAGCTGCTTTAACAATAGATGAAGCATATAAAAGAATTATAGAAGGAAAGGGTTCCCAGTTTGATCCTAAATTAGTAGATGAATTTCAAAAAGTATTTCCTGCATGGGAAAAAATTCATTCAACTAGCAAACAAGGTAATCCACCTATAATTATAAAAGAATCTATCAGCTAATATAAGGAGGTGAAGGTATGAAAATTCGTAAGCTAAAAAAAATAAAAGTTACAAGTCCGTGTTGGTGGTGTGGTTGGTTATAATTTTGTAATAAGGTGGGATGCTTGCGTTAATTCATGCATCTCCTTTTTTTATTTATAATACTAATCAAAGGATGTAATTATGAGCCTTAGTCTAAATTCCAGTATAGTATTAGTTCCAATTGAGGTCCGAAAAGACAAAAAACATTATATAGTTGAGGATAATCTCTCTGGAGATTTTTATGAAATGCCAGAAATTTGTATAATTGCAATCAATTTAATTAATCAGGGGAATCGGTTGGAACAAATTGAAAAGATTCTTAAGCAAAAATATCCTAATGAAGAAGTAGATATCCTTGATTTTGCTAATCAGCTTCATGAATTAAACCTTATAGATAAAATTGATGATGTTAAGGTAAATAATAATCAAATAAAGATAGAGAAACTTGGTTTTACTTGGATTTCTCCAAAAGTTGGACAGTTTTTCTTTAATAAGCTATCTTATTTCGTTTATTCTACTTTGTTTATAATAAATATTGGTCTAATTTCTAAACACCCTTCCTTATTTCCTCGATATGAGGATATATTTGTTTTCAATTCCATGTCCCTTAATATTTTATTGTGGATGGTTGTTACATTTATACTTGTGCTTGTTCACGAAATGGGTCATGTTTTAGCAATGAGAGCATACAATCTTCCAACCAAACTGAATATTGGACACCGCTTTTTCCTTGTTGTCCTCGAGACAGATATGTCTTCGGCATGGAAATTATCTGCTAATCGTCGAAATGTTTTTTATTTAGCAGGTATTATATTTGATACAATTCTCATGTCTATATCCTTAGTAAGTCAGCTTTTTTTACCAAATAGTTTTGGGATTTTATCTGGTATCATGAGCCTTGCTGTTTTGGATTTATTGATGAAGATGATATATCAATTATGTGTATATATGAAAACTGATTTGTATTATGTTTATGAAAATATTACTGGGTGCTACAATCTAATGGAAAATGCTCAGGAAACAATAAAAAAATGGTTACCATTTAAACATGCAGCACACAAGAATGAGGTGATATTTGCCGATGAAGAAAGAACTGTTTTCTTCTACTCCATCTTTTATTTTGTTGGCGTATTATTGACCTTATCTTTGTTTGTATTCTTTTATATCCCTCAATTATGGTTCGCAGTTAATAAGTCTATCCCGGGTTTGCTAAAAGGGCCGACCTCTATTTCTTTTTGGGATGCAGTCGTATTTATCTTGCAATTACTTATTGGTTTGTATTTACTGCTTTATTCTTGGCGAAAAAAATACCTCCAAAATTAGTGTCTAGCTCCAGCGCATAGGGGCTCGATGGTCTACAGCCAATCCGTCGAGAAGGTTAAAAAACAATCTTCCCGCCGGCTCGTCTTATGCTTGTCGCCCCTAGGAAAAAATGAACTACTTTTTTCCCTGAACAAGGAGCTTCCGCTTTTCTAATATGTGACGAAACTTTGTCAAAATAGAAAATTCTAAGGGTTTTTTCCCCCGATGATGGGGGAGTTCCCCTATATAGATAACACTGCCGTTTTTCTTACAATTAACTTAAGAAAACGGAAGTGTTATTTTTTTTAGGGAGGATCAGAAAATGCAGTCAACTATTTCAAATGCAACAACTAAAAAACCTGCACGCAGTGTAAATGACGCGTTCGCATCACATTTCGCCAAATCAATGTTTTTAACTGTCGCAGGAATTGCCATTTTAGTGTTTATTGGAACAAGAATGTTTACACATATCGATTTAAACCTTTACGGATACATGGTCGGAACATTAGTATTCATCGGTGGTTTTTTCTACCGCTTTATCGCTTGGGGTGAAAGACCACCTACCAAAATTATTATCAAAAAAGGCTTAAAGCTTTTATTTAGAAAAAGTACCCCAAAAACAGCTGTTAACCATCTAGCGATTTACGATTTCATTCGCAACCGTGGACTTTACCGTTGGGTTCAGCATATTTTAATCGGCTGGGGCTGTGTGCTTGCTTGTTTAGTCACATTCCCACTGGTGTTTAGCTGGATGTATTTTACGATGGAAGAAAACGGCTACTACACAATTGTCCTGTTTGGAATGAATGTCATGAACGTGCCTGCAGAAGGAATAATCGCCTTTTTCTCCTATAATGCTTTGAATATTGCCGCAATCATGGTTACAACAGGTGTTGCTATGGCACTAAACCGCCGCTTAAAAAATATGCAGGCAAGAGCGGAACAAAAATTCATGTATGACTTTTTACCACTTTATCTATTGTTATTTATTTCAGTTACTGGCCTTTTATTAACTGTTCAAAACGTATTTCTACATGGCTGGATGCAGCCGCAAATGTCGTTGATCCACCAATTTTCCGTGATAGTAACCTTAATCTATCTGCCATTCGGAAAACTTGCCCATATTCCTTTCCGTCCAATGAGTGTTTTGGCTAGAAACTATCGTGAACATTACGCTGAACAAGAAATGAAAAAATGTAAAGTGTGCGGCGATCATTTTGTTTCTGTTGAACAATCAAACGACGTGATTCAAGTATTGGGAGTCAATGAGATGGAGTTTAATATGAAGGACGGCTTTAATCTTGCTGAATTATGCCTGCCATGCCGCAGAAAATACCGCATCGCAAGATTCTCAGGTTTTGCTACGCATCAAGTTAAGGTCAAGGAGGCAAATCAGAATGCAAGAGGTTAATGTTAATCATAGAGATAAGTTTTTTAAAGAGATTGAAAATGTACGCCATCCTAATGAAACGTTAATCAAAACACATTGCAGCTATTGCGGCATGCAGTGTGGGATGAATTTACGTGTGAATACAAAAACAAACAAAATTATTGGGGTTGAACCCCGTTATGACTGGCCGGTAACAGTCGGAAAAATGTGTCCGAAAGGGGTTACCGCATACCAACAAACGAATCACCCTGATCGTATCCTAAAACCATTAATTCGTGACGATGCATCTCTAAAGGGAACACAGAAAGGCTTCCGTGAAGCAACATGGGAAGAAGCATATGATCTAATTGCAAAAAAGTTTTCTGAATTACAAGTGAAATACGGTAAAGATACATTATCAGTTTTCAGTGGTGTATCGATGACAAATGAAAAATGTTATTTAACAGGGAAGTTTGCACGGGTAGCTATGCAAACACGCTACATCGATTATAATGGTCGATTCTGTATGTCGAGTGCAGCCGGCGGATTCCTTCGCTCTTTCGGTGTTGACCGTGGATCAACATTACCTTGGACTGATATCCATGAAACAGATTGTTTATTCATCGCAGGAAGCAACACGGCTGAATGTCATCCAACATCCATGTTCCGTGTATGGCATGTCCAAGAAAGAGGAGGCTATTTAATCGTTGCCGACCCGCGTGAAACTCCAATTGCCAGAAGAGCAGACGTTCACTTGGATTTAAGACCAGGAACTGACTTGGCACTTGCAAACGGAATTCTTAATCTTCTTATTCAAAACGGCTATGCTGATGAAGAATTTATTAATAATCATACTAATGGATTTGAAGAAACAAAAGAACTAGTTAAAGAATTTACACCGGAATATACAAGCGAAATTACTGGCGTTTCACCAGAAAAAATTATCCGTGCCGCAGAAATTTATGGTAAGGCACCAAATGCAGTTGTCATGTTCGCTCGTGGTATTGAACAGCAGCATAAAGGGGTCGACAACGTTTCAGGTTACACCAACATGGCGCTTGTAACAGGGAAAATCGGTCGTCCTAAAGCAGGTGTAGCAACCTTCACTGGTCAAGGAAATGGTCAAGGTGGCCGTGAACATGGCCAGAAATCTGATTTATTACCAGGCTACCGTAAACTTACCAATCCAAAACACGTTGAAGAGGTCTGTCAGGTTTGGGGAATTACTCCTGAGGAAATGCCGCTTCCCGGTGTTTCCGCCTATGAAATGTTTGAATTGATGGAAGAAAAAACAATTCGCGGATTATACTTGCTTTGCTCAAACCCAGCGGTATCTGCGCCAAATCAAAACTTTGTCCGCAAAGCCTTAAAAGGATTAGATTTCATGGTTTGCTCCGATTTCTATCTTTCAGAATCAGCTGAGTTTGCAGATGTGATTCTTCCTTCTGTAACATGGTCCGAAGATGAAGGTACTGTTACAAATATTGAAGGTCGTATTATTAAAATCAATAAAGCACAAGAGCCACTTGGCGAGTCAAAACCTGACTGGCAAATTCAAGTAGAACTAGCTGAAAAAATGGGAAGAGGAAAGTATTTCACTCATTTAAAAACAGCAAGAGACGTTGCAGATGAATTCCGACTAGCATCGAAAGGCGGATATGCCGATTATTACGGAGCAACTTGGGATAAAATCGATAAGCAAGACGGTGTATTTTGGCCATGTAAAGATGAAAACGATCCAGGAACACCGCATATGTTCTTAGATAAGAAATTCTATCACCCAGATGGAAAGGCGAAAATTTGTGCACTACCTTACCGTCCGCCAGCAGAAGAGCCGGATGCTGAATATCCACTACGCTTAACTACTGGCCGCGTGGTTTTCCACTATCTTTCTGGAAACCAAACAAGACGGATCCAATTTTTACGGGATATGTGCCCTGAGCCATATGTAGAAGTTCATCCAGAAACAGCAGCAAAATACAACATTGAACATGAAGAATATGTACGCCTTTTTACTCGTAGAGGCGAAGCAGAATATAAAGTGAAAATCACGGAAGCTATTCGTAAAGATACAGTCTTTGTTCCTTACCATTTTGGTCATGAAAAATCTATTAATCTCTTAACAATTGCCGCACTTGATCCAATGTCAAGGATGCCAGAGTTCAAGGCTTGTGCTGCGCAGATTGAAAAACTAGAAATGAAGAAGGTGCAGTAAATGAAGAAGAGGCTTTATTTAGAACTGGAAAACTGTATAGGCTGCCGCTCTTGCTTAGCGGCCTGCACACAGTGCGGAGGACATGAGGAACGTAATCGTAACTATGTTTACGATGTTAATCCGCTTGTTAACCGTCAAACGATGCCTCTAATGTGCCTGCACTGTGTGAATCCAGCATGTGCGAGAAGCTGTCCGGCACAGGCAATTCAAATTCACGAATCAGGAGCCGTGCTTTCGGCTCTTGTGGAAAAGTGTATCGGTTGTCAAAACTGTACCATTGCCTGCCCATATGGTATACCGAAGTTTGATACAGAGCAAAATTTAATGTATAAGTGTGACCTATGTATCGACCGTTCCAAGGACGGCATACCGCCAATGTGTGCGAGTGTATGTCCATCTAATACGTTACAATGGTTAACGGATGAAGAGATTGAAGCGAAACAAAAGCAATTTAACCTTGATAATGGTAAATGGGTAACAAGCATGCCTTACTTAGAAGGCGAAACTAATGTAAAAGTGAATCTCCCTGGTATCCTTCAGGGCGTCACGAAATTGTTTTAGGAGGGATTAGACATGACAGATAAAAATAATAAAATCCCGTTCAATGAAGATAATTACACGCATAATATAAACCGCAATAACGAAAGAAAACTCGACAGACGTGGATTTATGAAGACCCTTGTCGGGGCTGCTGGGGTATTCGCCGTTTCTTCTCTTCCTTGGGGAGCATTGGCGGCGAAGGAACTTACTGGGCTGGGTGATAAAAAATATCCAAAACAGAAGATTACAGATGTAAAATCGATTGAGATTGGAGATGCTGTTGACTTTGCCTTTCCAGGTGAACATGATAGCGCGATCTTAATAAGACTTTCAGAAAAGAAATATGTCGCTTATCAAAATGCTTGTACCCACCTAAGATGTCCGGTATTTTGGAAAAAAGATGAGGGAGAAATGCTCTGCCCTTGCCACCATGGAAAATTCGACGTCGAAACAGGTGCACCGATTGCTGGACCGCCAAGACGTCCCCTTCCTGAAATCTATGTTAAAGTTGAGAACGGCGCTGTGTATGCCGTGGGGGTGAAGCGTTATGAAGCGTAGTTATCTACCAGTTATCCTCCTTCTAGCAGTCCTAATGTTAAACATAATTTTTACTCAATATATGGTACACCAATATTTTTATGAAAATTACATCAATACAATTATCGCTGCAGTTATCAATGTTATTTTATTCCCAGTAGCCTTTCTCATCTATAAAAAAGGTGTGAATGTTAATGACTAGTGAAACGTATATCGATTTTTGTTTTATGAGAGCGAGATCTGGCAGATTTGCCTCCGAAATTGATGGAATATTAAAAGAGACATTTGCTAGAAAACGCCTAAATTGGTTCCTTGAAGAAAAAACAATCGACGAGGCTGAGATGGTGGTCGCGGAAATAAAAGGGATGAGTGATTGGGGTTCAGAAGAAGAGACCATTCAGTTCCTTGAAGAACATGCAGGAGAGAAATTTTGGGAGTATCTGCAGGGTTATAAAATGTTTATTTATCCTGTTAAGAAAGGATGTAATAGCTGTGGAACTCATTAATGATTTGCAGCGGTTTGCCGGATCATCCGTGGAAATTTCTATTAAGGACGAACAAGGTGGAGACCAGGCAGCTATTGTAAAAAAAACTCTAAAAAAAGTCCAGCTTTGTCCGGATCAAACCCATGTCCGTTTTTATTTTGATGATTTTTATTTTCTCGCTGTTCCGCTCGGAAGCGACGTAGTGGAAACAGAAACCACTTGGTCAGCCTTTGAAAAAACCAGCGGCTTAACCTATAACATAAAAAAGGTTCAGGTCTTGTAAAAGATCCTGTCTTTTTTTATAAACAAGGCTGTGTTTAAGGTAAATGTTGATTATTTAACCCTGTTGATTGGAGCGGAAGGCACGAAGACTCCTGCGGGAGTACGGTGCAGGGGAGACCCCGCAGGAGCGAAGCGACGAGGAGGCTCCCCGGACCGCCCGCGAACCGCTCGTGCCTGGAGCGGAAATCAACAGCAAAGTTTAACACAGCCATAAACAAAAGGGAAAAGGAGGGTGACGAATGGATTTAATGAATTCTAAACAGCATATTAGCTCCTACATTATTGATTCACAAGAAGAAGAAATTAAACGAATTGCTTTAGAGCTACACGAAGGGGTCGGTCAAAACTTGTATAGTATTTTAACAGGCATCCAGTTTGTCGAATCATCAGCAAGTGAGCCCCAAATGAAAAATCATTTGCGTGAAATGTCACAACTAATCGAAAAGACAATCCAAGAAATCAGGCTGCTTTCTGTGGAATTGCATCCGCCTACCCTGACTACCCTTGGTTTACTACCGGCCATGAAAAGCTATATTAAATTATATACTTCTACATTTGGGATTCTCGTTGATATAGAATCATTTGGCGAAGAAAAGGCTATTCCGGAAAGAAACAGTGTTGCTGTATTCCGGGTTTGCCAGGAAGCACTTGCGAATATCGCGAAGTATGCTGATACCTCTGAGGTAAAAATGAATTTTTATTGGAATGAGGATGAATTGAAAATTACGATTCATGATTTTGGCAAAGGTTTTCAACCAGTAGACACAACTGATCCTCTTCCTTCATCAGGTCTTGCGGCCATGAGGGAAAGAATGCATCTTACTGGCGGAGAGTGTAAGATATCCTCTAAAATAGGGGTAGGAACATCGATAGAAATTTCTCTTCCATTATAAACAGTGTCTAAAGGAGAGTTTATTTTGATAAAAATCCTGTTGGTTGATGATCATGCTGTTGTCAGAAGCGGTTTAAAAATGCTGCTAAATACCAATCCCGAGATAGAAGTAGTCGGGGAAGCTTCTGAGGGAAATGAAGGTATTAAAAAAGCATTAAAGCTAAAACCCAATGTGGTTGTGATGGATTTAAGCATGCCGCATGGGAAAGACGGGCTGTCAGCCACGACTGAATTAAAAAAACTCATGCCAGAGGTTAATATTTTAATTTTAACGATGCATGATGATGAAGAATACCTGTTTCGTGCCATTCAAGGCGGAGCTTCCGGTTGTATTTTAAAAAGCGCCCCACATGATGAGTTAATGTCTGCGATTGTATCAGTTGCAAACGGGGATGCCTACCTTCATCCATCGGCACAAAAGCGATTAATGGAAGTATATATAGCGGGCATGAAACAGGACGGCAACGATACGTACAATCTCTTATCAGATCGCGAGAAAGAAGTATTAACTCTAATCGCTAAAGGGTATTCGAATAAAGAAATTGCCGAGCAACTTGTTATCAGTGTGAAAACAGTTGAAACCCATAAAGGGAACTTGATGGAAAAATTGCAAATGAAAACCCGGCCTGAACTCGTGGAATACGCCGTTAAAAAGGGGTTATTAGGATATGGCATTTAAGGAGAAGTCCAAGGGATGACAGAATTAAGGGAACTGAAAGCGGTGATGGAGGTTTGCGACCAGCTAATAACAGCAGTTGGCTGCGATTTTGTTGGGCTGGCCCTCCAAAATGAATCTGGTCCTGATGTCAGATGGCATTATGCAGCTGGCAATTTAAATGACAAATATCAACGAATAACGGTTCGTTTTGGGAAAGGGATTGCTGGAAAGATTATTTCAAGTGGTAGTGCTATGATGTTAACAAATTTTCCAAACGAAATCATTGGTAAGGTAACTGATTATCCGATTATGCTCGCTGAAAAGCTCGTTTCCACCTATGCCGTTCCTTTATTTTTTAATGCTATTCCCAAAGGGGTATTGCTCGTTGGGAAAAGAGAAGCCTACACATTTACCGAAACCGAGCAGGAGGTTGTGAATGATTCCGCTCTCTCCTTGGAACAAATTTTAATCGAGCATCTCAGGTCAATGGTGCAGGGGGTTGGAAATGGAAAGGGAATTTCAACGGACGAAAAATGAACTAATAGACTATAAATTTGCCTTGGATGCATCCTCGATTGTTGCGATAACTGATTCACGGGGCATTATTACATATGTGAACGATCAATTTTGTAAAATCTCAAAATACGCTAGGGAAGAACTGCTTGAGCAAGATCATCGGATTATTAATTCAGGCTATCATTCCAAAGAATTTTTTAAAGAAATGTGGAGTACGATTGGTTCTGGTAAGGTATGGAAAGGCGAAATTCGTAATAAGGCGAAGGATGGGACCATCTATTGGATGGATACCACCATTGTTCCGTTTTTAAATGAAAAAAACAAGCCTTATCAATATTTATCGATTCGCTATGAAATTACCGGGAGAAAGCTTGTTGAACAAGAATTACAAAAAATGATGACCACGATTATAGAGGTGCAAGAAGAGGAACGAAAGCGATTATCACGAAATTTACATGATGGAATTGGTCAAAATCTTTATAGTCATTTAATCACGATTAATCGTCTCCATTCTGAAATGGAACATCCGTTGCTAGAACAAATGCAAAATGAAGCCACACAATTAATTGAAGAAATTCGTGAAATATCATGGGAACTGCGCCCTTCTGTGTTAGACGACTTGGGTTTAGTACCGGCAATCCGCTCTTTTTTATCCCGATATT
This sequence comes from Neobacillus pocheonensis, assembly GCF_050477905.1. Classification (NCBI taxonomy): domain Bacteria; kingdom Bacillati; phylum Bacillota; class Bacilli; order Caryophanales; family Bacillaceae; genus Neobacillus; species Neobacillus pocheonensis. The sequence continues at coordinate 83,435 of NZ_JBCNAD010000021.1, forward strand.
CAGAGCATTACAATATAGATGTATTTTTTGAATGCGTTCTTAATCGCCGTCTTCCTATTAGCATTGAATTGACTATTTACCGAATTATTCAGGAAGCGTTAACAAATATCCGAAAATACGCCGAAGTAGCAGAAGCAGGAGTAACTGTAAGAGAAATGGATGATGCAGTAAGAGTAATGGTCGAGGATCAAGGAAAGGGCTTTGATCAGAGTAAGCATACCTCGGGTGTCGGGCTATTTAGTATGGATGAACGTGCCCGTGCTGTCAACGGCCAACTTTCAATCTCATCTTCACCCGGGAAAGGGACAAAAATAATCTTAGAGGTCCCCCTCTCATTAACTGAAAACGAAGACAAGGCATGAAAATCATGTCTTGTTTTTTTGTTTTTTAAACATAATAAAATAGATAAATTTCTGCAAACTAACAAATAATAGGGAAACTTTCTTAGTTGCCATGCTGGAAACTCCTTTTTTTGTTCCACTATTTTGTATAGGGATCATTTGTATTATTGCTGTCCATTCTGGAATTGAAGTAATCGGAAGAATTAGTGTATTCGCCTTCCCAGTCCTATTATTTGCCATTATACTAGTACAGCTTCTCGGTATATTTGCTTGGAACAGCCTTTGCAGGATTGATATTGGTTATCGTCAAGATTAGAAACATCCTAATGCTAGGGGATCTTTCATCGAAACTTTATTTTCCTGCCCATGTTGCAGTAAGCAGAATCAGTGTAGGGGATTTCTTGCAAAGAATTGAATTATCGGTGGCGGTTGTCTTTGTCACCGGAGCATTTATTAAAAGTAGTATTTGTTTATTTGTGTCCTGCCAAGGCGTGGCTAAGTTGTTTAAATTAAATGAGTATCGTTCGATTGTCATCCAAATGGGGCTGTTAATGATTTATTTATCTTACGCTCTTTACGATAGCATAATTGAAATGAGAACCTGGGCAATGCAAATATACCCTTATTATGCAATCCCCTTTCAGGTGATATTACCATTGATTATCTTACTAATAGCTGAAATCAAAATTAGAATGAAGATGAAAGGGAATGCTAAATCAATGTAAAAGAACCAGGCGTGCTTTGCTTACGCCTGGTTCTTTTACATTAAATTTTAAATGAACTTTTTAGAGAAACAATTCGATTAAACACAAGTTTATCTACCGTTGTGACTTTTGGGTCGACGTTAAAGTAGCCGTGTCTAAAGAATTGGTATTTATCGTGCGGCCTGCTTTCCTTCATGTTTGGTTCAACAAAACCTTGTAATACTTCAAGTGAATTTGGATTGACATAATCAAGGAAGGTTTTACCTTCTTCGATTGCTTCGACTGTATCATCCAAAATCAGCTGTTCATAAAGACGGAATTCAGCTGGTACGGCGTGAGCGGCTTCTACCCAGTGAATGGTTCCCTTTACTTTCCTTCCTGTAAATCCTGTGCCGCTTTTTGTTTCAGGGTCATAAGTACAGCGAAGCTCCACAACCTTCCCGCTTGCATCTTTAACAACTTCTTCACATTTTATGAAATACGCATTCTTGAGGCGAACTTCATTTCCTGGGAACAGACGGAAATATTTCTTTGGAGGATCCTCCATAAAATCATCCTGCTCAATATAAATTTCACGTGAGAAAGGAATTTTTCTCATCCCCATTTCTGGAACTTCCGGATTGATTTCCGCATCAAGCAGTTCAATTTGTCCTTCTGGATAATTAGTTATTACCACTTTTAAAGGATTAATAATTCCCATCGTCCGCGGTGCTTTTAACTTTAAGTCTTCTCGAACAAAGTGCTCGAGCATTTGCGAATCTACCGCACCAAAGCTCTTAGAAATACCGGTTTCACGTACAAAGCTACGGATAGACTCAGGCGTAAAACCCTTTCTTCTCATCCCTGAAATGGTCGGCATTCGCGGGTCATCCCAGCCATCGACAAACCCTTCATCCACCAATTGCTTCAGTTTGCGTTTACTCATAACCATACCAGTGACGTTTAAGCGGCCAAATTCAATTTGCTGTGGAGTGCTGTCCATCTCGCATTGTTCTACCACCCAATTGTAAAGTGGACGTTGATCTTCGAATTCAACAGTACAAATGGAATGGGTTACCCCTTCAATGGCATCCTCAAGCGGATGGGCAAAGGCATACATTGGATAGATGCACCATTTATCGCCTGTGTTATGGTGGGTTGCATGAGCGATCCGGTAAATGACAGGGTCACGTAAATTAATATTTGGAGAAGACATATCAATTTTGGCCCGAAGGACTTTTTGACCATTGTCGAATTCACCATTGCGCATCCGCTCAAATAAATCAAGGTTCTCTTCAATTGAACGTTCCCGATAAGGACTGTTCTTCCCTGGCGCCGTCAGTGTCCCGCGATACTCACGAATTTCGTCAGCAGAAAGGTCATCCACATAAGCAAGCCCTTTATTGATAAGAAGAACCGCCCGCTTGTACATTTCTTCGAAATAATCAGAAGCAAAGAATAAGTCATCCCAGTCAAAACCAAGCCATTTGACATCCTCTTTAATGGAGTTAACGAATTCAATATCTTCCTTTAATGGATTCGTATCATCAAAGCGTAAATTGGTTTTTCCGTTAAAGTCATCCGCCAAGCCAAAGTTGATAATAATCGACTTTGCATGCCCGATATGTAGGTATCCGTTTGGCTCAGGGGGAAAACGAGTCACGATTTTATCATGCTTGCCTGATTCTAAATCTTTTATCATAATATCTTTTATAAAATTAGAGTTGTTATTGTCCACCCATTTCAACCTCTTTCATCTTATCTATTAATTATAAATACCATAAATATTGATATTTTTCCATTGTTCCCATCTATTCATGAACAAAACAGAAGGATAAGGAATAATTTTTATTTCAAAATGGAAAGTGGAGGAAAAAAAGGCTAAAATGGTATCTTAAGCAATCAAAAGAAAGAGGTTATTCGATGATTAAGTTTGGAACAGTCGGAACTGGTTGGATTACGGAATCCTTTATTCAGGCAGCAAAGCTTAGCGCGCAATTACAGTTGGTTGGAGTATACTCACGAACAGAGGATAAAGCGAAACAACTTGCCAATACATATCAAGCACCCCAATATTTTACCGATTTATCAGAAATGGCAAAATGCCCGGAGATTGAGGCAGTTTATATTGCTTCACCAAATTCTGTTCATTTCGAACAAACACTTGTTTTTTTGAAAAATAAAAAGCATGTCATCTGTGAAAAGCCGATTTTTTCAAATTTGGCAGAATTAGAAGAAGCATACCGAGTGGCTGAGGAGAATGGCGTATATTTATTTGAGGCAATCCGTAATGTGCATACGCCAAATTTTCAAATCTTAAAGGAAAGGCTTCATATTGCCGGGCCGCTTAGAAGCGCGGTGCTGCCGTACATTCAATACTCTTCCCGCTATGATTTGTTTTTGCAAGGGGAGGAACCTAATATTTTTTCGGCAAAATATTCTGGCGGTGCCCTCGTGGATTTAGGAGTCTATCCGCTTTATTTGGCAGTCGGACTGTTTGGTGAGCCAAATACTGTCTTCTATCATCCGGTTATTTTACGGAGCGGAGTTGATGGGAGCGGCACACTTGTGTTGAAATATGACCACTTTGTGTGTACAATTCTATGTTCGAAAACCTCGCATTCAGAGCTCCCTTGTGAAATACACGGGGAAAAGGGTACATTTATTCTTGAGGATGCAGCACCTATTTCTGAAATTAAATTGGTTGATAGCCATTCTAAGGAAACCCAAATCCTAAGCGTGGAACAGGAAGAACAAAATATGGTCTATGAATGCAGGAATATCGCTAAGATAATTGAAACCGGAAACGTCCCCGAATATGAGAAATATAAAAAATGGAGTATAATCGTTCTTCGGATTACGGAAGAGGCGCGAAAACAAAATAATATTATTTTTGAAACTGAAAAATAAAAAAGGGCCAGAGGATATAGATTCCTCTGGCCACTATTTTTATCGAAATATTTATGACAAATTTAAGATGGCAATGTGACATCTTTATGAAATGAATGGAATTAATGATATAAATCACACACCTTGTTTTCCCCCTTTCTTATAGTAAAAGTATTAAGAATGGAGGAATTGTGATGAAGTCTAAAGCGTGGTATAGAAAACAGCTGAAGCGAAAACCTGTTCAAATAACAAGATATGTTGTTCAGGCAATGTTTCTTTTGTTTTTATTATATGTTGGATTGCAGTTCTATCAATTTTATATGCATTTTGAGACGCTTGGAAAAACGCCTTTCGTAGAACGACCATCTGCGGTGGAAGGGTTCCTTCCGATTAGTGCCTTGGTTGCTTTAAAGGTTTGGCTGACGAGCGGGGAGTTTGATGTCATTCATCCAGCGGGACTCGTATTATTTGCTTTTTTTGTTGGAGCAGGAATCATATTCCGCAAATCATTTTGCAGCTGGATTTGCCCAGTTGGAACGGTCAGTGAATGGACGGCCTGGCTTGGTAAAAAGATTTTCAAACGAAATTTTGAAATGCCAACCTGGCTGGCATGGCTGTTAACACCATTAAAGTATTTATTGCTATTATTCTTTATAAATATGATCATTTCGATGCCAACCTACAGTGCCAAAGCTTTCCTAGAGGATCCATATAATAAAATTTCTGATGTAAAAATGCTGTTGTTTTTCTTGAATATCGGTGGTTTCGCAATAAAGTTTATTATTGTCATCTTCCTATTATCCTTGTTCTTCAAAAACTTCTGGTGCCGATTCCTTTGCCCATATGGTGCGATGATTGGACTTGGCAGCATCTTTAGAATTACAAAAATCCGTAGAAATGAAGATACCTGTACAAACTGCGAAATGTGTACGAAGGTTTGTCCACAGCGATTAAAGGTTCATAAGGTTGAGACCGTAAATTCTCTTAACTGCACAGCCTGCATGTCTTGTGTGGAAGCCTGCCCGATCAAAGATACATTGAATATGACGGTTGTGAACAAAAAAGTAAACAAATGGTTTGTGCCAGTTGGTTTCCTTGTCCTATTTATTTTGGTTGTTGGAATCGCTAAAGTCACAGGCCACTGGGATACGATTATTACTTATAAAGAATGGCAACAACTAATTCCTGATGCCAATTATGTAGGCCATTAGGAACCATTTAAATGCAGCACCCTGTAATCTGGCTGCTTTTTTTAAAAAGAATCTTGTTAAACGAATTACTATCTTTTAATATTTAAATTAATAGGTTTTCGTACGAATGAGATTGGACTGATGAATATGCTATTTTTAGAGGAAATGCCAAAAGAGGCGAAAGATAAAATCCTTTTTGCCGGACTTTCATTGTTTACAACAGCCGGTTTTAAAAATACTTCTGTTCTTGATATTGTTGAAATGGCGAGGGTGTCAAAAACCACCTTTTATCAGCACTTTGTTAGTAAAGAAGATTTGATGGCTACCCTTTTTGATGTGTTATCCGCGGAAATTCTGGGCGAGGTAAAGCAAGCGATAGAACTAGAAAAACGTAATGCCTATAAAGCCTATTTCGGAATTCATCGCTATATCGAAATATGCTTTACCGATGTGAAAGTCGCAGGTTTGATGTTAGTAGAATCCGTCGGAGTTTCTCAAGAAGTTGAAAAAGTAAGAAATGGGGCGCATCGTCGATTTGCGCAGCTAATTTTCAAAACGGTTCAAGGGTTGCTGCCTGATACTGTGTCCGAAGCAGAGATGCATGTGGTTTCACAAGCAATGGTAGGAGCCATCAATGAAGTGGTTGTTCAACATTATAATATTGAGGGGGGCACACATAGTAACTATGATGAGCTTGCCCGTATCCTAAATCGGATTGTAATCGGTGCATTTGTTAATCTAGCCAATTAACAAGTGCATTTTTTTAAAAGTTCAAAAAGTTTTCACTGTAAAATACTTGTACGTATTAGTATTATGGGAATATATGAACCATTTTCAGGGGGGTTACCAGATGGCAAAAGCAATTCAAGAGTATTCATTACCTGAGTTAATGACAAGAATTGAAGAAATATTTAATGCAAATCCTGACCCAATAAAAGGCTTTGAAGCGATTGTTCAATATGATATTCATGGTGAAGCGGAAGGTACGTATCAGCATTATTTTCATGATGGAGCTCTAACCATAAAAGAAGGTGTAGATGCTACACCTAATGTTTCAATGGCCTTGACTTATGACAACTTTAAAAAATTCCTGCTAGGAAAACAAAGTGGTACGATGGCTTTATTAACCGGTAAGGTAAAAGCAAAAGGAGATATCAGCACGGGAATGAAAATTGAGAGCATTCTCCGTAAATACAAGATTAAAGAACCTTTATAATGCATTAAAAGAGACAAAACGAGTAATTATTCTCGGTTTGTCTCTTTTATTATTATTAACAATCTATGCGTGTTGAAAATAGTCGAAAAATATGGGTTGTTTGATACTGATACGTATTGGTATCATAAAATATAATAATATACTGAATAAACTAAAAATTAAGAAAGTAAAAGGAGGAGCACCGAATGGCGAAAAAAATTGAAGAGTATACTTTGCAAGGTCTAATGAAAAAAATTGAAGAGATTTTAAATCTGAATCCTGCAGCGATACAGGGCTTCAATGCCAGCTATCAATTTGAAATAGATGGGGAGGAGCAAGGGACCTACCAGCTTCTTTTCCAGAATGGAAAGGCAGAAGTAAAGGAGAGTTCCGAAACTGATGTTGATTGTAGGTTGATCATGTCACTAGCAAACTTCCATTTATTTTTATTAGGAAAACTAAACGGCACAATGGCATTTATGACAGGGAAACTAAAAATTAAAGGTGATATCGGTAAGGCAATAAAAATTGAAAACGTCCTAAAGCAATATAGTGTAAAGGATCAACTTTAAGAGGGTGCCCAATGAAAGCAAATAATCTGGTAGAAATGGTTGCTAATACAGCCAATCGTCTGTCTGATAAACATGCCTTTTTGTGGAAACGAAATGGCCCCTACCAAGGGGTAAGCTACCATTCCTTTTGGGAAAAAGTAAAACACCTAGCAGCAGGACTTGTCCATCTAGGAATAAAGCGGAACGACAAAGTTGCGATCCTATCAGAAAACAATCCGTATTGGCCGGTTGCCGATGTGGCCATCATGAGTCTTGGGGCAATAACCGTGCCTATTCACACTCCATTGCCACATGATCAGATTGATTACATTTTACAACATGCCGATTGTAAATTTATTTTTGTTCAAAATGAAAAGTATTTAAATAAAATACTACGAAATGGCAGTGTGCCAATTCCAACGGCCATCATTTTCCCTTACGAGAATTTTAAAGAAACCGATATTCTTTTATCCTTACAGCAGCTTGCCCAAATTGGGTCAAACCATTCTTTCGATAGGTGGGAAAATGTATGGGGGGATATAACAAGAGAGGATCTTGCTACTATCATCTATACTTCCGGAACAACCGGTAAACCGAAGGGAGCCATGCTGACACATGGAAATATCCTTTCCAATGTGGAAGGGATTCAATTCTGGGTTCTAGAAGCTAGGTCAGAAGATATTTTACTTTCGCATTTGCCCCTCTCACATGTATTTGAGCGGATGGCCGGCCAATTTATGCCTTTATCAGTTGGGGCAACAATTGCCTATGCAGAAAGCATTGAAAAGGTCCAGGAAAATCTTTTAGAGGTCCGGCCTACTGTTCTGGTCAGCGTACCGCTTCTTTTTGAACGAGTCTATTCCCAGGCACAAAAGTTGGTGGAAACAGGGACACCATTAAGAAAGAAAATATTTAAATGGGCCATCGACGTAGGCTTGAAAAAGTATGACCATTATTTGAAGCTGACTTACGATGATGCCATGAAAAATGGATTTTTGCCCAAAGAGATTAAGAGAAGCTGGAAATTGGCGAATGCTTTAGTTTATAGCAAGGTTAAAAAGAAATTGGGTGGAAGAGTCCGGGCGTTGATTTCCGGAGGCGGTGCACTAAATCCAGAAATAGGCAAGTTCTTTTGGGCAGTCGATATCCCGGTGCTCGAAGGTTACGGTCTAACGGAAACCTCACCTGTAGTTTGCACCAATCCGATCATCCGCTCAAAAGCAGGAACGGTGGGAAAGCCTCTTCCCAACCTTGAAATTCAAATAGCGCCAGATGGTGAAGTGTTAGTAAAAGGTCCAAGCGTGATGAAGGGGTATTACAAAGATGAAAAGGCAACAGCTGATGCTTTTCAAGATGGCTGGTTTTTAACAGGTGATATCGGAAAGCTTGATGAGGAAGGCTTTTTAAAGATTATCGACCGAAAAAAAAGATTGATTGTCCTGACAACGGGCAAAAATATCGCTCCTCAACCGGTGGAAAATGCGATTACACAAAGTATTTATATTGAGAATTCTGTTTTGATAGGTCAGGATAAAAAGTACGTAATTGCCTTAATTACACCAAGCTTAGAAAATTTATTGCCATGGGCAGAAAAGAAAGGGCTTACAGGAAGTATTCAACAACTTCTAAAGGAAGAGGAGGTAAAACTACTGCTGACAAAAGAAGTAGCGAGATTCACCCAACAATTTGCACGGTATGAACAGCCGAAAAAAGTAGTTGTTATCGGTAAAGAATGGACTGTGGAAGACGGGGAACTAACCCCTTCCTTAAAGGTTCGCATCCCGGAAATTCAAAAAAAATACAAAGAAGTGATCCATCATGCTTATTCTGAGGAGATGTTTACCGATCAGCAAGTAGCAGCAAACGAAGTGGCAGTTGGATTATCGTTTGATATTCGGAGAGGGAAAGAACATTAAGTCATGCACAAATAATATATTTTATGATAAACCGCTATTGGATAAATAGCAGTTTTTTTTTGTTGTTTTTTGCAGGGAACTAAACCAACAGCCCACATTTTTCATATACATATAAAAAACTACACTGGGTGAGGTATGATGTTTCAAAATGAACGAACGGTTTATCTTTTTCCTGCAGCCATAAAAGAAATAGGAGGGGATAAGTGGGGATATATCAATGCGAAGGGAAAGCTTATTCTTCCGCCCATTTACGAAAATGCTGGAGATTTTCAGGATAATGGATTGGCGATTGTACGGGTAATGGACCATGCGGGAGTTATTAATTCATCAGGATATTTTATTGTGAAACCAAAATACGATACCATCAACCCATTTTCAGAGGGGCGGGCCACCGTCATTGACCATCAGGGGTTTAAAGTAATTGATGAGAGCGGAAAAGAAATTACATCTAAGGCATATTCCTATATAGGGGACTATAAGGAAAGTCGAGCATTAATCGCTGATAATACTGAAGATGGTCGTTATTTGTATGGATATTTAAATAAACGAGGAAAAGAAGTTATCTCCCTAACCTATGAATATGCCAGTGATTTTAAAGATGGTAAAGCTGTTGTAAAAACAAGCGCTGGCAGCTACGAACTTATTGATAAAACTGGCAAGGTATTAAAACGGTATCCCTATATTTTTGTTGGTAATTATGGACAGGGGAGACTTGCTTTTCAAAAAGAACAGAACGGAAAATTTGGTTACATTGACGAACAGGGAACGATTGTGATTGAGCCTAAGTTTTCAGGAGCACAGCCTTTTATTCAGAATCGAGCGGTCGTCAATGTTTTAGAGGATTTTAAAGATCATTATGGATTAATTAATCTAAATGGCCTTTTTACCATTAAACCGAACTATAATCGATTAGATTATCTGGAAGAAGACCGATATGCAATTGGTAAAGCCATTAATCCGGCAAAGCCCTATGCAGGTTCGAAGTATGCTGTTGCTGATGCAGATGGCCGAATCCTTACAGGTTTTATTTATAATGAAGTGACAACATATAACGATGGAGTGGCTTCCGCCTCTAATGACCAAAACACCTTTTTTATTGATAAAAGCGGCCAGCGGGTGAAGCAACTTCCTATTGTTAGCGGAAGTGGAAGATTACATTTTGAGAAAACGATAATTAAAGGCGAAATTGACTTTCGGCTTATTTATTTAAGTAAAAATGGTGACATAGTCTGGAAGCAAAATACTGTGATCCCGCTAAATAATCAATATGCTGTTTTGGAGCGGAAATACAAGCCAAATAAAGACTATTTGGTCTATTTTCCTCAGTTAGAGGGAACAGGGAACGATGAAAGGGTCAATGCGACATTAAAGGAGATCTCCGGGGTAAAAGCAGTGCCCTCCCATACTCAATTAGAATCAAACTATATGGGGGATTTTGATGTAACTTTTTTTAAGAAAAATTTACTGGTTATCGAAATACATGGCTACGATTATCCTTTTGGTGCTTCACATGGAATGCCTGTAAAAAGATTTGCCCATATCAATCTGAAAACAGGTTCCTTGTTTGACCTTCAAGATTTATTTAAGCCAGGAAGTCCATATGTAAAAAAAATTAGTGAGATTATTGGGAATCAAATAAAAAGCAATCCCGATTATTCCTACGTTTTCCCAAATAGCTATAAAGGAATTCAAGCTAAGCAACCATTTTTTATTAGTGATAAGGGTTTAAATATCTACTTTTCGCCGTATGAAATTGCCCCATTTGCAGCAGGATTTCCAACCTTTACGATTCCGTTCGAGAAGTTAATGAATATCATCAACCAGTCAGGTGAATTTTGGGACTCGTTTCATACTTGAGCAAAAAAAGAAGCGTGAATCCGACATGAGATTCACGCTTTTTATCATTAAACACTCATCATAAGTGCGATATACCCGGTAACAATAAATAATAAACTCATCACGAGTGACAACACTTTTGGTGCTTTTTTAATAAAGGTTAAAAGTAAAAGGGCTAAGAAAAACAAAGCCAATAATAATAAGACGATCGAAACAATTCCAGGTGAGAAATGTAAAGGGTAAATAGTGTCACTCTGATGAAAAAGGTTGAAGCTCTTTGAAACACCTTCGACCTTGACTGTTTTTTCAATATCGTGGGGTGGTGACTCCTGTCCTAGTGCCCCGGTTATCGCAAAGATGATTAAAACAACAATGCTTTCAAGCTTCGTCCAAGGAATGGGATTATAGGGAACACCTATCGTGAGCTTTTTCCGTATTAGGACACTATTAATAAACGCAAATGCCAGCAAAGGCACTATGGCTAAGTGCTTTACCAACAGCGCTTGTCCATAGGATAACGGCCATGTATCGGCATAGTCGCTTAAATCCATCACAAAGCTCATGAGGCAAATTCCAGTAACAATAATCATTAACAAACAGGTCAGCGCTAGCGGTGAAAACCATTTTAAAAATCTAAGCCAATTTTCGTGATTTGTTGAAAACCAGCTTACAACGACAAGGATGCCAATCCATATACTGACAGCTAAAAAATGAGCTGTATGTGTAAAGAATCCAGGCCATCTTGATAATGAACTTGCATGGCTGGACCATCCAAGCGCAGCAATTAAAGCAATTGTAAAAACTAACCCTGTTATTGAAAAAATCTTCCTTCGCTCAAGTTTTATTGGAAGCAAAAAAATAAATAATATGAATGAAATGACTCCAGTTCTTATCCATGACTTTCCAATTTCAAAATTGGTCAATACAGATTGTATGGTCAAGCCTATACCAAGATCTTTGTACAAATAAAGGATAATTTTTAAAACGGGAACGAAAGAAAGGAGAGCTACTCCAATAGCTGCTGTTAATAAGATGCCTTTTGGAACCTTAATTTCCGGTCGAAATGCTATGGGAACGAGATGTAAAATAAAAGTTCCAAGCAGCACCGAGAAGCATAAATAGAGTAACGCCTCGCTTAATACATTAATTATAAACATTTAAACATGCTTCCTTCGATAAATCAGCCAGTAGCTTCCGAACCCATAAATGATTAAAAGCCCAACAGAACCTGGAACAACATAGTCTTTAAAGGTAGGTTCAACAGTGTTCGCTTTTGTTGAAATTAATGCATCTTTCTCAGTGTTCTTGGTAACTACCGCTTCCGTTGCTTTATTTTTATCATCTGTTTTCACTACATCTGCTGTCTTTTCATTTTCTGTTGTTGCTTGTTTAGCTGCAGTAGTTTGGCTTTCCGGTAATTGAACTGAAAATGCAATATCTCCTTCAAGTGGATGACCGTCTGTCCCAATAATTTTCCAATGAATTTTATATCCCCCGTTAGGTAATTCATTGTCCATTGTTCCAGTTAGCTTATTTCCTTCAATAGTTATTTTCGAAATAGGTATAACCTTGCCGTTCGTATCTTCCAAAGCAAATGTACTTGTTTTCTCTAAATTTGTTTCATAGGAAAGATTAATATCCTTTAATGGTTGAGTTAGTATCTCACCATTTTTAGGGGTAGAGGATTCTAAATGTGAATGTGCAAAAACATTAGTTCCTAATAGAAAAAACAACATTGATGCAATAAGGGAGATTTTCTTAAACATCATTTTCAACTCCGTTATATTGTTATTTTGCTTGTTGTCATTCTATCATCAAATCAATTTGGTTATATCAATTTGGCGTCAATGTTCACAAAGCTTTCATAAATGATTATTGTAGATTTTTTTGAAAAAACAATTCTTAATTAAGAACAAAAAAGTTCTTAATGTTATATACTTATATAAGTACGCATTTAAAAAAATATAAACATTCCCAATGTATCAGCATAAGAATTAGTAGAAACAATGGAAACTATATATGGATTATGGAGGAAGTCATGAAATTTTGTTTATTCTTATTGTTCGCTGGTATTTTGGATGCTGTTCTAACCCATTTTGGAATTGTTTCTGGTTTCGTCGAGGAAGGGAACCCGGTTATGGAATTTTTTATTGAAAAAAGCTGGTCGTACTTTTATTTAATAAAAATTCTCCTGCCGATCATGTTAATCGGATTGGTTTCTTTTCGTCCATTACGAGGTGGGGCTAAGAAACTGTTGATCTCTGCCTGCGTACTTTATTTTTCCGTTCTTGTTTATCATATCACCTGGATACTTCTTTATTTAAATACATCGGCATAACCTCACAGAAACTAGACACTCCTTTGTTATTAAGTTAGTATCAATACGTTGTGGATTGATAATTCTAATAAGAAAAAAGTGATTTATTAAGGAGTAAACTATGTTAACCAATTTAAAGCCAATTTTACAGGAAGCTTGGGAGAAATCAGGGTTTCAAACAGCCACTTCTATTCAGGAAGCGGCGATTCCAGTTATCCTTGAAGGAAAAGATTTAATAGCAGAATCCCCTACTGGTACAGGGAAAACACTTGCCTATTTGCTGCCATTATTAAATAAAATTGACCCGAGCGCCCAGTCCTTACAAGCAGTGGTTTTAGCTTCTTCGCAGGAACTTGTTATGCAAGTGTATCAAGAATTCCAAAAGTGGTCGGAGGGCAGCGGCATTCGTGGCACTTCGATTATAGGTGGTGCAAATCTAAAACGCCAGTTGGAAAAATTAAAAAAGAGACCGCATGTGATTTTTGCTACCCCCGGACGATTGCTTGAACTGATCAAGCAGAAAAAAGTAAAAATGCACGAGGTGAAGATGGTCGTATTAGATGAGGGAGATCAACTTTTAATCCCAGAGCATCTTGGTACCGTCCAAAATATTGTTAAATCAACTATGAGTGACCGCCAAGTCGTTTTGTTTTCCGCCACGATGAAAGCTGCAACTGAAAAATTGGCAGTGGGGCTGACAAACGAACCTGAGGTGCTACGAATTGAGAAAGATGAAGTGGCTTCGTCAGGGAAAGTGGAGCATATTTACTTCCTATGCGAACAACGGGATAAGATTAAACTTCTTGAAAAGGTCGCCCGTTTGGATGGAAGTAAATCGCTAGCGTTTATTAATGACATTGGAGAAATTCAAGTTTTTAAAGAAAAATTACATTTTAAAGACCTATCTGTAGGAATTTTACATAGTGACATGAAAAAATTAGAGCGGCAGGCAGCGTTAAAATCCTTCCGCGACGGCAAAATGAAAATGCTTGTTGCAACCGATGTGGCAGCAAGGGGACTTGATATTCAAGGAGTTACACATGTCGTCCAAATTGATTTTCCTAAGGATATTACCCAATATGTACATCGTGGTGGAAGAACAGGACGGATGGGTGCTGATGGAATGGTCATCTCTCTTGTGACCGAGAGAGAAGAAAGGGAATTAAAACGATTCTGTAGAGAACTGAACGTCTCACTTCATAAACGAATTTTTTACAAAGGACAAATTGCCGAAGAAGAACAAAAAGTACAGAAGCAGCGTAGATAAGCGAAGACAGTGGGTGACTCCACTGTCTTTTTTTATGCTCTGCAATGTGAGAATTTCAAAAGTTATGATTTTATTGGGCATTAACGACATGTTTCGCAAGACTTACTACATATTTTGGGACATTTACGATATTTATTGGATAATAATTGGAATTTCTCTTGAACTATTTTTACTTATGACATATTTTTAGGTACTTACGACATATTTTCATACACATACGACCTAATTTTCAAAACTTACGACATTTCCTGGATATCAATTGGAAATTTTCTTCTTACTACATATTTTTGGGTACTTACGACATATTTTTAGACACATACAACCGAATTTTCAAAACTTACGACATTTCCTGGATAGTAACTGGAAATTCTCCTAATCTCCTGTTACTTATGACATATTTTGGGATACTTACGACATATTTTCAGACACTTACGACCTAATTTTCAAAACTTACGACATTTCCTGGATATTAATTGGAAACATCCTCAAACCACAATTAATACCCTTTTCCAAAAAAGGAATTTCTCTCTCATTTCTTGAATAATTAATGAGAAACGGAGGGAATACGATGGAGAATCCAAAATTAAAGAAATTGCTTGAGGAATGGCTGGAGGAAGCCACGATTAGCAAGATGCAAGAAAAGTTACAGAGCAGCGAGATCACTTCCAAAGAGCTAGTCTTATTGTATTTACATAGAATATCGATTCTTGATAAACAAATAAACTCGGTTCTTGAGATCAATCCGGACGCACTCCAAATCGCCGAGGCACTTGATACCGAGAGGAAAGAAAAAGGCCCGCGCAGCCGATTGCACGGAATACCCATTTTAATAAAAGATAATATTGATACCCACGACAAAATGCACACAAGTGCGGGCTCCCTCGCTTTAAAGGACTCTATTGCGGAAAAGGATTCTTTTGTAGCAGAACAATTGCGCCAAGCAGGCGCGGTCATTCTTGGAAAAACAAATATGACCGAGTGGGCGAATTTCATGGCGATTGGTATGAAAAGCGGCTATAGCTCCCGCGGTGGGCAAGTATTAAATCCATACGGACCTGGTAAATTTGATGTTGGCGGATCAAGTTCGGGGTCAGGGGCAGCAATTGCAGCCAACTTTGCTGCCGCAGCAGTTGGAACAGAAACCTCTGGTTCCATTTTAAATCCATCCAGTCAAAATTCGCTTGTTGGAATAAAGCCAACAGTTGGCCTCATTAGCCGACGGGGAATAATCCCCATCGCCCACACGCAGGATACAGCAGGCCCGATGGCAAGAACGGTGGAAGATGCAGCAATTCTTCTTACTGCACTAACTGGCCGTGATGAACACGACCCAGTCACACAAACTAATCCAATAAATAATACTGATTTTACTAAGTTTCTTTTTAAGGATGGCCTTAATGGAAAAAGGATTGGATTTGCTGTAGAGGGATTCATTGAGCTTTTAAGTGAGGACAAGCAAAAAGTGGTGTCGGAAGCATTGGAAACGATGAAGGCCTTAGGTGCAGAAATAATTGACAATATAGTAATTCCTTCAGCAAAAGCTGAATGGAAATATGATGTTTTAACCTATGAATTTAAGCCAGATTTGAATGCATATTTAAATGGGCTGCATCCTTCCATAAAGGTTCGGTCTTTAAAAGATCTAATCGACTTTAATAATCAAGATGAAGAAAAGATGCTAAAGTATGGTCAAGCAGTGCTGATTCAATCAGAAGAAACGAGCGGCAGCTTAACCGAAAACGAGTATATCGAAGCATTGGAGTTTGATTTATTTCATTCCACTCAGCAAGGAATTGACTATGCTTTAGAAACCTATAACTTGGATGCCATTGTTTTCCCACACGAAGAAGGGTCACATATCAGTGCAAAAGCAGGATATCCATCCATTGCAGTTCCTGCCGGATATGCAACAGATGGTGAACCGGTTGGAATTACTTTTTCAGGAACTGCATACAGTGAACCACAGTTAATCCAGCTAGCCTATGCTTTCGAGCAATTGACACAATTCCGCAAGCCGGCGGTGCTGGGGAAAGAATAAGTCCAAGTGTTTTCACTCATACTATCAATGAATTTCTCAAAAAGGAGATGGTAGTTGTGGGAAGAACGAAGCTGGGCAATGCCAATGCTAATCGCAATAACAGTCGAAAAAAACCAATGAGAAACAGTGAAGAACTGGTTGAATTTACAACTGGGGAAGACTTAAAACGCAATCGTCCAAATAGTAAATAGCAAACAAAGCCTCCTAAACAATAGGAGGCGTTTCTTTTCACGATTGTTCCTCTTTTAGCAAATCCAGACCTCTCAACGCCGGTCCCTCAATCACATCGCCAGAATAGGCATATCGGGAACCATGGCAAGGGCAGTCCCATGTTTTTTCCGCTTCATTCCATTCACACTCACAGCCTAGATGGGTACAGGTGGTGTCCACAACGTAAAGCTTGCCGTCCTTGTCCTTGTAGGCACCTGCTCTTTTACCGTGATACATGACAGCTGAGCCTTCTCCGTGCTGCAAATCCTCCGGATACTTTGGCACAAATTCCAGCTTCCCTTTAATCAAATGCTTAGCCACATCAATATTGGTGGTAATAACATTTTTTAGATCCGGGTCTGCTCGGAATCGGGATGGAGAATACAATTCTTTGTATGGATTTTCCCTATCCATAACATAATCCCTGAGCAGGTGGCCAGCAAAAATGCCTGTTGTCATGCCCCATTTTTTATAGCCAGTTGCTACTAAAATATGCTCCCTCTCTGAGGTGACTGGACCGATATAAGGTACTTTGTCCAGTGTCACTAAATCTTGAGCCGACCAGCGGTAAGTATATTCCTTAATGCCGAACACCTTTTCAGCAAAAGCCTCCAGTGCTTCATAATGGATCATCGTATTGATGCCCTGGCCCGGTTTATGTTTTTCCCCTCCGATAATGATAAGCTTTTCATCTCCATCCAGCGGCGTATAACGAATAGAGCGAGGCGGGCTTTCGGCACTGATATACATACCGCCAGGATAGTCTTTATCTGTTTTTATCCCAATGGCGTAAGACCTGCTCGCATACATTCGTGTAAAAAAAAGACCTACTTTATCTGAAAAGGGAAAATGTGAGGCCATAATGACCTTTTTGCATGTAACAGTATTGCCAGTTTTGGTGATGATCTTTGTTTCTCCGTCATCATCATCAATTTCATCAGCTGTGGTGTTTTCATAAACAGTACAGCCATTTTTCACTGCTTCATCTAGAAGACCTTTCAAAAATTTTAAAGGATGATATTGGGCCTGGTTGCTCATTTTCAAGGCTGCCTTTGCAGGAATATTAAAGGGGATTGTATCCTTTAAAGCACCATCGATACCCAGTCTCTTATAGGCTTCCCATTCCGTTTGCAGCTTGTCCACATACTCTTCGGTCGTCGCATAAATAAAGGCATCTTCCTTGCTGAAATCACAGTCGATTCCCTTTTCCTTCATTGTTCTTTCTACAAATTCAATCGCACTTGAAGTGGAATCATAGTATTGTCTTGCTTTTTCCTCGCCAAAATGATTGATTAGCTCATCATAAAGGATGTCATGCTGGGCTGTTAATTTTGCGGTTGTATGACCGGTGGTCCCATTTAAGACACTGCCGGCTTCTAATAGAGCAATCTTTACTCCCTCTTTTGCGAGTAAATAGGCTGCCGTAATACCAGTTATCCCTGCTCCGACAATCGCAACATCGACAGTTATATTCTCATTTAATTTTTTAAAAGCAGGCAATTCTATTTCTCGCCAATATGTTTTTGGGAATTGTGGGATTTTTTCAGAAGAACTCATATGTACTCCTCCATTTTCCAAAATGAACTCCTGTTTAATTTTTCCTAAAATGATAAAATTAATCTTAAGTTTAAAAAGAAAGAACCTTGCATGGAGGCAAGGCTCTTTTACTTAGGAGGTTCGACAATGATTAATCCCTGGACGCCTGAAATTGAATTAACCATTCAAGAAGCTAGTGAGCTTATCGCTACGCAATTTCCAGAACTTCTTCCGATTAACATAAGCTTTTTAGGACTTGGTTTTGATAATACGGTCTTCAGGGTTAATGACCAATATGTTTTTCGTTTTCCGAGGAGAGAAATTGCTGTCAATTTAATTAAAACTGAAAATAGGCTTTTACCGCACATAGCACCGTCTCTTAATCTGCCAATTCCTGAGCCCATTTTTTTCGGAAGCCCTAGCGAATCATACCCATGGCCGTTTTCCGGTTACAAAATCGTTAAGGGAGCAACTCCAGGGGCCCTGTCAGATGAAATAAGAATTGCAGCGGTGGAACCATTAGCAAAATTTCTAAGGAATCTTCACCGGTTTCCAATCGAGAATGCTAATGATTTTAACGTTCCATTTGATCAATTAAATCGATTAAGTATTCCAATCAGAAGAGAAAAGCTTGCGGATAATGTCAATAAGGCTGTTAAGGATGGCTTAATAAATAACCCAGAAATGATAAGAGACTATTTAAAATATTTAAGGAATGTTGAGGTCAAGCAAGAATATGCCCTTGTACATGGAGACCTTCATTTTAAAAATTTGCTGATGGACACAAATGGAATGATCTCAGGCATTATTGATTGGGGCGATGTACATATTGGACATCCAGCAGTAGATTTATCGATTGTGTATAGTTATTTGCCACCTGCAGGGAGAAGCCGATTTTTCGAAGTTTATGGACATGTAGATGAAAACACCTTGTATTTAGCTAGATTTAAAGCAATTTTCACAAGCGTAATGTTAGTTAGGTTTGCCAATGACCAAACCGATCAAAGAGGATTGAACACCGCCTTACAATCTCTAAACATGGCATTGGTGGATTAAGGATTATCATCGTCGTTGTTAATCGGATCAATTCGTTTAGAGTCTCCTGAATCGAGACCACTTCTTAAAAAATGAATCCACGTTCCTACAACAAAACCAAGACAAAGAAGAAATCCGATGGTTGTGATCCACAAAAGAGCCATTGTAAATCCCCCTTTTTTTAGCTTGAGCTTCCGAGGATGCTTAGCTTTCTTAAATATATGCGCAAGGGGGATTAATTTTTCCATACGATTTTATTTAGTCCTTTTTCTTCAGGTCAGCATAATAATCGACTTTTTTAATATTTACACCAACAAAGGTTTCAATAATGGACTGACCGCCAGCAATCGAAAATATTAAAATAACCACATACGTAACCTTTGGGAAAAGCAAATATGCAGTCCCGAAAAAAATGGCACTCCAAACACCGGCGCACCAGTAGCATTTTAATAAATACCCAAACATGGAGGTTGGGACTTCCTTTGTTTCGGTTCCGCTTTCTGTTTCCACTGTCACCTTTTTCACAAAGGGCTTGCGGATCGATTCGGTAATTTTATCGAAAACAATTAAATGAGTAAAACGGTAGCTAGCTAAAATTAGCATAATATAGGTCATCCACGATATGTCTTTCATATTTTAGTCCTCCAAAACCCTCTGAATTCCAAATGGCTATATAGAAAATATATTTTTTCAGTTCCTGTATATTTTGAGCCTGAAATCAAAAATATATATTCGGAGGAGGCAAAAAAATGAAAAAATCTTTTTGGTTTAGTTTTCTGTTATTACTATCTCTTTTCTGCATTCCAAGCGTTTCATTTGCTCAACAAATCTATACGGTTCAGCCAGGAGATTCGCTTTGGAAAATTGCCGTCAGGTATCAAGTTGGAATCTCCGAGATTATTTCCGCAAACCCGCAATTTAAAAATCCAAACTTGATTTATCCTGGTCAAAAGGTAACGATTCCTGATTTGGGTGGAGTGAAATCAATTGAGAATCAAGTCATTTCCTTAACCAATCAGGAGCGAGCAAAAAATGGGTTAAAAGCGTTAACTCCAGATTGGGAGCTATCAAGGGTAGCCCGGTACAAGGCCATGGATATGAGAGACAAAAACTATTTTAGTCATACAAGTCCAACCTACGGCAGTCCATTTGATATGATGAAGAACTTTGGAATTACCTATCGCTCCGCTGCAGAGAACATTGCTGCAGGTCAAACCACCCCGGCATCCGTTGTTCAGGCATGGATGAACAGCTCAGGTCACCGTGCCAATATATTAAGCACACAATCGACCTATATAGGTGTTGGCTATGCTGCCGGCGGATCTAAAAGATATTATTGGGTGCAGATGTTTATATCTAAATAAGCTAGTAGGGTCAGTTTCCTAATAAGGGACTGACCCTTTCTACGTCTTAGGTCTGAGTTAAAAATCAAGCTTTAGCGCAATTATGGGAAATTAAGAAAAAAGGTAAGATGATATCAAGATAAAGAAAGGAGTGAAAAACAAAATGAAAAAATTTGGTTTACTTTTAGCCGGTGGGATTGCCGCAGTTGTTTTGCTTTCAACAATCGGTCCGATGGTGGGACTGCTCGTTAGCCTAGCGCTTCTGTACTTCATTTTCAAGCAGTTTTTAAAAGCTGGATCGCCTGGAGGAAAGATCGGACTTGGGATCATCGGTCTCATTGTTCTCGTGGCTTCCATCCATAACGTTCCAGCCATCATTGGAGTAGCTGCTGCCTACGTACTTTACCTCGTTTATAAAAAATGGAATAAAAACAAATATACGAAAATTAAAGAAGAATCAGACCCATTCGTTAACTTTGAAAAACAATGGAATGAATTAAAAAATTATTAAGATTAAAGGAGAGAATGAACATGACAAATCTATTTACAAGAATTAAAAATACCATTACAGCTGATTTACACGAGGCGATTGACAAAAAGGAAAAGCAAAACCCAATTGCGCTGCTCAATCAATATCTTCGTGAATGTGAGCAGGAAACCGAAAAGGTAAGAAAGCTTTTAGAGCGTCAATACACACTGAAGGATGAATTTACTAGGGAATACCAGCATGCGGTAGAATTAGCTGAAAAAAGAAATCATCAAGCGGAAATTGCCTCGAAAGCGGGCGAGACAGAACTTTATCAGTTTGCTGCTGCAGAGTATCAGCAATATTCAGAACGTGCTCAGCGTCTAAGTGATTCCCTTGAACAAGTGAAGGGTCAGCTTGATGAATTAGAAAGAAAATATCAAGAAATGAAGCACAAACTAAAGGATATGCATCTTCGCCGGATGGAATTAATGGGCCGTGAAAATGTAACACGTGCTAATCACCGGATTAATCAGGTGCTAGATTGTAATTCATACTCTGATAAATCCTACTCTAAATTTAAAGACATTGAAAATTACTTAGATCGGTTAGAGCATCAAGTAAATAGTTCCTTTTACCGAAGCACGATTGATGCAAGAATCGCTCAATTAGAAAAAGAAATGAAACTGGAAGAAAGCAAGTCCATTTAAATGAAAAAAATGGTATTCTTAAAAGAGGAAAGCGGAAGCGCCTTGACCAGGGGCGACAAGCACAAGACGAACCGGCGGGAAGGTTGCTTTTTAACCTTCTCGACGGATTGGTTTGTGACCTCGAGCCCCTAGGCGCTGGAGCTAGACAAAGAAGGCGTAGTTCTACGCCTTTTTGGTAATTATTTTTCAAAAAGGGAGGGTGAGCGGATTGTTTAAAAAAACTAGAAATGATTATACAGGCTGGTTAGTTGTCATTGGAGTAGTTGTTCTTCTGCTGGAAATCTTCTTTTTCAATCCAGGGCTTATTTTCTCCCTTTTTGTTTCTTGTGGAATGATTTATTTAGGTCGAAGATGGGCAGGAAAAAAGAAAGGAAAAATCCTTTTCTACGCTGGTATTGTTTTCTTAGCTATCAGTGTTTTATCGATGAAAACATTCAAGTTTTTACTATTAGCCATATTATTGCACTATATCATTCAATATTATCATTCAAAACGAAATCCTAAAAAAATACCGCTGACGGTTACTGAACCAGACAATACTGTTCAGGAGGAAACAATAATTAAGAGCAAGCCGCTCTTTGAAAATATTTTTTTTGGTCAACAAAAAACCCCTGGTGGTGTTTACGAATGGAATGATATTAACATCCAGGCTGGAATTGGCGATACAAGTATCGACCTTAGCTACACCATGCTTCCAAAAGGGGAAACCGTTATTTTTATCCGAAACATTATCGGAAATATTCAAATTCAAGTTCCATATGAAATGGAAGTAAGTGTCCATCATTCTTGCTTGGTTGGTTCCACAACTGTATTTGAACATGGCGAATCCAAAGTATTTAATCAAGTCTTCCATCTTAAAACACCAGGGTATGATACGGCAGAGCAAAAAGTAAAAATCTTTACATCGTTATTGGTGGGGAATTTAGAGGTGAGCCGAATATGAGCACAACTCAGCGCCAGATTGTATGGAGTGTCACCTTTTCCTTTCTCACCGCGATGATTGTGGCAGCTATTTTTCTAATCGTTTTCCCGCTAGCCAATTGGGAACAAGTGTGGGAACGCCATTTCATGGGCATTCCGGTCCTTATTTTTATTCCAGCCTTTAGTATTGCAATAGGAATTCTATTAGGAGCCTATTCAGGAGTCTTCTGGAGAAGGCAGCTTTTAGAGGTGGAGCATTCTTTGCATCTTTTAGAAGAGGGAAAACAACTTGAGGCAAAAACAAAGCCTTCTTTAATTGAAATCCAAAGTATTGCTAACCGAATCGATAAAATTGGCAAACAAATGTCGGAACAGGCGAAGCTCTCCCAGAGGCTTGCAACGGAAAAAGTAGAGGATTTAGAAACGAAAATCCAAGAAATAATTGAACAGGAACGGAATCGGCTTGCCCGGGAATTGCATGACTCTGTCAGCCAGCAATTATTTGCGGCCTCAATGATGATGTCGGCTATTAATGAGACCAAGGAACAGTCAGAAGAAACCCGTGAAGCGAAACAATTGAAGCTAGTGGAAGAAATGATTCATCAATCACAGCTTGAAATGCGGGCGCTCCTGCTGCATTTACGGCCTGTTGCCTTAAAGAATAAATCGCTTCAGGAAGGAATTGAAGAACTGTTAATCGAATTATCTCAGAAGGTAACAATGGATATTAAATGGAAAGTAGAAGCTTTTCCCTTAGATAAAGGGGTAGAAGATCATCTTTTCCGTATCCTGCAAGAGTCGATTTCAAACACGTTAAGGCATGCAAAAGCTAATAAACTCGAAGTCCTTATGATTAAAAGAGATGATCTTGTCATTTTAAGAATTGTTGATGATGGAGTAGGTTTTGAAGTAGACGAAATGAAAGCAGGCTCCTATGGGATGCAAAACATGCATGAACGTGCCCTTGAAGTAGGCGGTACGTTGAAAGTGATAAGTGTGAAAAATAAAGGAACAAGGCTGGAAGTGAAGGTTCCGGTGATGGAAAATGGAGATGGGACAAATGATTCGAGTAGTATTCGTTGATGATCATGAAATGGTGAGGATTGGGGTTTCTTCCTACCTCTCAGCTCAACCGGACATTGAAGTCGTCGGTGAGGCTGACAATGGGAAAAGAGGGGTAGAATTAGCACTTGAACTTCGCCCGGATATCATTTTAATGGACTTAGTTATGAAAGAAATGGATGGTATCGAGGCAACGAGGCAAATCGTGGAACAGTGGCCTGAAGCAAAAGTTATTATCGTGACCAGCTTCCTTGATGATGAAAAAGTCTATCCTGCTCTTGAGGCTGGAGCGACCAGCTATATGCTTAAGACCTCAAAAGCAAGTGAGATTGCCAATGCCGTTCGTGCTACATACCATGGACAGTCAGTTCTCGAGCCAGAAGTAACGGGAAAAATGATGGTGAAAATGCGCCAGAAAGCAACTCATCTACCACACGAAGACCTTACCAGTCGCGAACTAGAAATCTTACTACTTATGGCCGAAGGGAAAACCAATCAGGAAATTGCCGATGAATTATTTATCGCACTCAAAACTGTTAAAACCCATGTCAGCAATATTTTAAGCAAGCTAGATGTTCAGGACCGCACCCAAGCGGTAATCTATGCGTTTAAACATTCATTAACAAAATAATTATTTAGGCTTTCCAAATAAAAATTGGGAAGTCTTTTTAATTTAATTAATATCTTGTCAGCAAGCCCGTCAGCCAAGAAGAAACGATTCATATAGTTCGAGAGCCAGGAAAAATGGAAGTGACGGTCGATAAGGAACGGGTTACCCTTTTGTTATTACTATTAAGTTTTAGATTTCTATATGGTTCAAACCTAAAATGTTAATGAAAAATAAAATCCTAAATTCAAAAAAATAATTGAAAATTATTCTCAATGGCGATACAATAAATGAAAATGATTATCATTATTACTTCGGAGGGTTTTATAAATATGAAATTTTTAAAAGTATCTGGAATTCTACTAGTATCTAGCAGTCTGTTATTTGGCTGTTCTAATACTGACAAAAGTACTTCAGCAGAAAAAGTTAAAGAAACAAAGAAAGCATCATCAGAGGCTCTTAAAGGAGTAACAGATGACTATCGTACATATGCACTTGGTGAAATTGAAGCGTTTGTAAAGGCAACGGAAGAATTTACTACAGCAGTTAAAAACGGTGATATCCATAAAGCGAAAGAGCTTTATGGAACATCGCGGATGCATTATGAGCGTGCTGAACCAATTGCAGAAGTTTTCGGAGATCTTGACCCAAAAATTGATGCTAGGGAAGGGGACGTCCCTGAAGCGGAATGGACCGGATATCATCGCATTGAAAAAGGATTATGGGTGGATAACACAACCAAGGGCTACGAGCAATATGCTGATCAACTTATGAAAGATGTAAATCTATTAAGAGCAAAGGTAGATACTGTTGAGGTAACACCTGAGTTGCTAATTACTGGTGCGGTTGATTTATTAAATGAAGTCTCAACTTCCAAAGTGACCGGTGAAGAGGATCGTTATTCTCATACCGATTTATATGACTTTGCAGCCAATGTCGAGGGAGCAGAAAAAATTTATCAACTTCTCAATCCGGCGTTAAAGAAAAAGGATGTTGAGATTTCTAACGATATTCAATCTAAATTTGCTGATGTTTATAATCTATTAAACAAGCATAAAACAAATGGTGGTTATAAATCCTATACTGACTTATCACAAGCAGAAGTTAAGGAACTTAGTCAGGCCATTGATGCACTTGCTGAACCACTTTCTCAAATTGGAATTGTAACGGAGGCGTCTTAATTGACTAATAATCCAAACAGCATGGAAGATCATAAAGTAAATAAGATTTCGAGACGTGATGTCCTGAAAACGGCTGGTGTTGGCGGGGTAGGGATGCTTTTAGGGGCATCTGGATTTAGCGGTTTGATGTCAATTACGGAAAGTAAGGCAACCGGTAAAAATGAAAAGGATATCGTCCCCTTTTATGGAAAACAGCAAAGTGGAATCACGACAAAAGCACAAAATAATATTTATTTTGTTTCCTTAGATTTGACAACCACAATAAAAGAAGATTTGATAAAGCTTTTTAGGGATTGGACGCATGCGGCAGCATTGATGACAGAAGGAAAGCCTGTCGGGGAACTCTCCAGTAATGAATTTCTTCCTCCAAAGGATACAGGGGAAGCGGCAGGTTTATCGCCATCGAATTTAACAATTACTTTTGGTGTTGGACCGAGTCTTTTTGTAAAAAACAATCAGGATCGTTTTGGGTTAAAGAATAAGCAGCCAAAGGAATTAGTTGATCTCCCGAAATTCCCGCTCGATGCATTAGAAGAGGAATGGACTGGCGGGGACCTTTGTATTCAAGCTTGCGCAGATGATTTGCAGGTAGCCTTTCATGCTATCCGAAACTTGATTAGGATTGCCCGGGGAAAAGCTATATTACGCTGGGCACAGACTGGCTTCCAGCGAAGCAAGCAGGCTGATTCAAAAAATGAAACACCAAGAAATTTGTTTGGCTTTAAAGACGGAACAGTAAACCCGGATGTGAGTAGCGAAAAACAAATGAACGACATTGTATGGGTACAGCCAGGTGATGGTCCCAATTGGCTCGTGAATGGCAGTTATCTTGTTGTCCGCCGAATTCAAATGTTTATTGAAGTATGGGATCGTACTTTATTAAAAGAGCAGGAAAATACATTTGGACGCCAACGCGAGAGCGGTGCGCCTCTGGGTCAAAAAAATGAATTTGATAGACCCGATTTCAATCATAAAGATGAAAACGGAGAAGATTATATTCCTACTGATTCACACTTCCGACTCTCTCGAGGGGATGGATCACAAAAAATTCTTCGTAGGGGCTATTCCTACTCCAATGGGATGGATGTAAAAACTGGAGCGCTTGATGCCGGCCTGCTATTCGTGGGTTTTCAACGGACGCCAAGCAAACAATTTATCCCTATTCAAAACCGTTTAGCGAATAATGACAAATTAAATGAATATATTTCACACCGCGGTAGTGCAATTTTTGCTTGCCTGCCAGGAACCAATCAAGGCGGTTTTATCGGAGAGACACTATTTACATAGTGTTTTTCCTGCTATAGAGGAGAGGTTTTTATGCAAAGAATGTTTAAAGCAATAATTTTACTTACAGTATTACTTTTTATTTTACAAACAGTACAACCCATAGCAGCGGCAGAAAATCATGACGAGCTATTTGTTCTAATTGGCGATAGTTTGATGAAAGCCAAGGATGGGGACAAAGCAACGGTTGCCAAAAACATGGAACAATTTGCAAGCGAGTGGAATTCAATTAAGAAATCCGACAGCAAGCAGGTAAAAAAGGTAGACGAAAACTTGAAAATGGTTCAAAGTTTACTAGCCAAAGAGAATGTAGAAAAAGAGGAACTGTCAAAAAGCCTATCGGCTCTGTCCAGTTCAGTTGTATTGTATGACCAAGAACAAAATCCCAAAGATAAAGCAAAAGGGAAAGAGCAAGTAAAACAGATGCTGACGATAACTGCAAACTTTAAGCAAACGATTAAGGAAGGGAAACTATTAGCCCTAAAGGCTGAATATCAGTCGCTCCTAAATCAATGGACTGTATCAGAAAAAGCTGTTCATGATGAAAGTATTGCAACATACGGGAACATTGAAAAATACATGGCCTTAATTCGAATTGCAATTACGCAAAACCCGGCGGATCTTAAAAAGGCTGAAGCTAATGTTGACCAACTCACTAAAGAGGTGGAGAATTTTTTAGCTGGTAAGGCTTCAAAGCAGGTAGAATGGGATTATTCGTTAACCGACCTGACTGTTTTGTTAAGCAAGGCTGCATCAGAAATTGCTGAAAAGAATTATAAAAATGCTAGCAGTCATTTAAATGAAATCCTCAATATCTGGCCAATGGTTGAAGGAGATGTGTCTACAAAAGATAGTAAGCTGTACAGTGATATCGAAACGAAAATTCCTACAGCTATCAGTATTTTAAGTTCTGAAAAGGTAAATGGAGCAAAAGCTCTGACCATCGTCGAGGACTTAAACTCACGACTTGCTCCATTAACGAGCAAAACCGATTATTCTTTATGGGATTCGGCTCTAATTTTATTACGGGAAGGGTTAGAAGGATTACTAATCGTTGCTACCTTAATTGCATTTTTAAAGAAAATCGGCCAGCAGACCAAACAAAAATGGATTTGGGCTGGTGTTGCAGCAGGTGTCTTGGCGAGTGCAGTCCTTGCTGTCATTATCAATATTGTTTTCTCGAAGATTACAGCAGCGTCAAGCCGGGAGTATATTGAAGGCATAACGGGTGTTGTTGCGGTTGTAATGATGCTTACGATTGGAGCATGGCTGCATAATAAATCAAGTATTGGAAATTGGAATAAGTATATAAATCAGCATATGCAGCAAGCCGTTGCTAAAGGAAGCCTTCTTTCTTTTGCCTTTATCAGCTTTTTGTCCGTTTTTCGTGAAGGGGCCGAGACCATTATTTTTTACGCGGGGATAACTCCTTATATAAGCCTACAGCAGCTTTTATTGGGTGTCTTATTTGCGACTGGGATATTAGTGGTTGTTGGCTTTGGCATTATTCACTACAGTGTTAAAATTCCAATTCGCTTCTTTTTTAAAACGGCCACTCTATTAATATATTTCTTAGCTTTTAAAATTCTTGGCATTAGCATTCATGCTTTACAGGTTTCAAATGTGCTTTCTACTAGTACAATACAAAACCTTCCGTACATAGATTGGATTGGAATATATCCAACCTTGGAAACCACTTTAACCCAGATTTTGCTAGTAGCCGTCATTATTATAATGACATGGCATGTTAGAAAGCGTGTGGTTACAATAGACATTTAAAAGGGCAAATGCCCTTTTTTTATTGGTGTGCCAGGCA
>NZ_JBCNAD010000022.1:0-50937 GCF_050477905.1 Neobacillus pocheonensis
GTTTTCAAGGATCAATTTCTTTATCGCTCAAAAGCGACTTTCTTATCATACCAAGTCATCAACTGAAAGTCAACAACTTTTTGTTTTTCTTTTTTTAAAAGCTTGTTGTCTCGCAACAACGTTTATTAATATACCACCAATTATCATTCCATGCAATAGCTTTTATATGCTTTTTTAAGCTATATATTAAAATAAAAATATTCTAATTTCTCTCCACAAAAAAAGTACCGGATTAACCGGCACTTTTTTTAAGAACTAACGATGACGCATTAATGGGAATAATAGTACATCACGGATAGATGGTGAATTTGTTAATAGCATCACCAGACGGTCAATCCCGATTCCTAATCCGCCTGTTGGAGGCATACCATATTCTAACGCTTCAACGAAGTCCTCGTCCATCATATGGGCTTCATCATTACCTTGCTCACGTTCTTTCAGCTGGGCCTCAAAACGCTCTCTTTGATCAATTGGGTCGTTAAGCTCGGTAAAGGCATTTGCATGCTCACGAGCAACGATAAACAACTCAAAGCGATCAGTAAAGCGTGGGTCTTCGTCATTTTTCTTCGCGAGTGGTGAAATTTCCACTGGATGTCCGTAAATAAAGGTCGGCTGGATTAGCTTTTCCTCTACTTTTTGTTCAAAGAATTCATTAACAATATGACCGTAAAGCATGTTGTTGTTAATTTCTACTCCGTGCTCATTGGCAAGGGCGCGGGCTTCTTCAACACTCATTTCCTTCCAGAAATCTACTCCGGTATATTCTTTAATCGCGTCTACCATGTGGAGTCTCTTCCATTCTGGCTTAAGTTCTACCTCGTGCTCACCATATTGGATTGTTGTGGTTCCCACTACTTCTTGTGCAATATGAGCAATTAAATTTTCTGTCAGACTCATGATATCACGGTAGTCAGCATATGCCTCGTACAATTCAATCATCGTAAACTCTGGATTGTGACGAGTAGATACACCCTCATTTCTGAATACGCGGCCAATTTCATATACTTTTTCAAGACCCCCGACAATCAGGCGCTTTAAATGAAGTTCAATCGCAATCCGCATATATAATTGCATATCGAGTGCGTTATGATGTGTAATAAAAGGACGTGCAGACGCACCACCGGCAATCGAATGCATCATTGGTGTTTCCACTTCTAAATAACCTTGGTCATCTAAATAGCGGCGCATAGCGCGAATAATTTTACTGCGGGCAATAAAAGTTGCCTTGCTTTCCTGACTCATAATTAAATCTAAGTAACGCTGGCGATATCGCTGTTCTACATCCTTTAAACCGTGGAATTTATCCGGTAATGGACGAAGTGCTTTAGTTAGGAAAACAAATTCCTGAACTTTTACAGATAACTCGCCTACTTGTGTTTTAAAAAGAGTTCCAGTAACTCCAATGATATCTCCTAAATCAACCGAATTAAAGATTTCATACTGCTCTTCTCCGATTGCATCCTTCCGTACATATACTTGTAATTGCCCAGTTAAATCTTGAATATGGGCAAAACCAGCTTTTCCCTTACCGCGCTTTGTCATAATCCGTCCAGCTAGCGAAACAGAAACATTCTTAGCCTCTAACTCTTCTTTTTCTAACTCGCTGTATTGTTCAATTAATTCAAGCGTATTGTGGGAACGATCAAAACGTTTACCAAACGGGTCAAGACCATTTTCACGCATGCTATGCATTTTTTCCCGTCTAACCCTTAATTGGTCATTTAATTCTTCCTGACTCATGACTAATTCAACTCCATTACTTTCTTTTTTATGTAAAGCTTTAAGAATACTCGGCATTTTTTTTACATACTATATTATTTTACACAAACTTAAGACTTCAGACATTAAAAATGTTTTTAAAGAAATAAAAACTGCCAGATATATCACTGGCAGCTTGCATCCGTAAACAAAAGTATTATAGAAAATGAGAATTAGAAAGTCAAACTCAGCCAACAATCGCCTGGTCTTGTTCCTCAACCTCTTGAACTAAACCATTTAACAAGGTCACTAAATCAGAGCGGGTTTCGCACTCATTGATGGCGTTACGCACCCTCGCGTTTCCGCGCACACCTTTTAAATACCAGGCAGCGTGCTTTCGCATTTCACGAACCGCGATAAATTCACTTTTCAAGGCAATTAAGCGATCTAAATGAAGGATACACACATCGATTTTTTCACGTACTGATGGTTCATCCATTAATTTGCCGGTTTCTAGGTATTGCACCGTACGGTAAATCATCCAGGGATCTCCGAGTGCTGCACGTCCAATCATAACACCGTCAACACCGGTTTCATCCAGCATTCTTTTAGCATCTTGTGGTGTTTGTACATCTCCGTTTCCGATAATCGGAATATTTACAGACTGCTTCACTTCACGAATAATATCCCAATTGGCCTTCCCTTCATACATTTGTACACGGGTACGGCCATGTAGAGAAACAGCTTTTCCTCCAGCCTTTTCAACCATCTGTGCATTTTTAACGGCATAGATATGCTCTTCATCCCAACCCATGCGCATTTTCACAGTAACCGGCTTTTCAACAGCCTCAACAACCGCAGAAACCATTTCATAGATTTTATTTGGATCAAGCAGCCACTTCGCCCCGGCATCACATTTGGTAATCTTCGGAACAGGACAACCCATATTGATATCGATAATATCTGCATTCGTATTTTGATCAACGAACCTCGCTGCTTCGACAAGCGTTTCTTTCTCACCACCAAAGATTTGTAGGCTTAATGGTTTTTCTCGCTCATCAATATAAAGCATATTCATCGTTTTTTCATTTTTAAGGACGATCCCTTTATCACTGACCATTTCTGCACAAACTAAACCAGCACCGAACTCTTTTACTGTTAGACGAAATGCAGAGTTACAAACACCAGCCATAGGTGCTAAAACGACTTGATTCTTCATTTCAATATTGCCAATTTTTAACAAGAATCTGCCTCCTATTCTTTCGGCTTTAGATCATCTATAGTAATCTTTAAGGATTGAGCAATTCTCTCAAGTAAATCGCCTGCTGGCAGACGGTTTCCTCTTTCAATCTCTCCTAAAATGGATACTGATACACCTAACTGCCTTGAAAAGCTTTCCTGCGTGTAACCCTTTAGCTTTCGATAGGCTCGAATACGTCTTCCCCATTTTTCCGCTTCCATATTCTGACTCCTTCTTTATCTGGTAGTTCATTTAACCATGCTTCAAGAGGTTTATCTTTGAGAGGTAATCTACTTTCATGATTAATTTCTAAAAGTGGAATCATCACAAATGCCCGCTCATGCATCCTTGGGTGCGGAACAATCAGCTTCTCTGTTTCAATATTTTCTTGGTTGAAGATCAAAATGTCAAGGTCAATAGTTCTTGGTCCCCATTTAATCTCCCTTTTTCTCCCAAGTTCCAACTCCGTGTTTAAACATCTATCTAATAACTCATGCGCATCCAAATCAGTGGCAACCTCGATTACCATATTTAAAAATAAATCCTGGTCTTCATATCCAACAGGATCGGTTTCATAAATAGAGGAGTAATTTACCAACTTAATATCTGAATGACTTGTTAACTTTTTTATCGCGTACAGTATATTATCATAACGGTTTCCCATGTTAGAGCCAAGGGCAATAAATG
This sequence comes from Neobacillus pocheonensis, assembly GCF_050477905.1. Classification (NCBI taxonomy): domain Bacteria; kingdom Bacillati; phylum Bacillota; class Bacilli; order Caryophanales; family Bacillaceae; genus Neobacillus; species Neobacillus pocheonensis. The sequence continues at coordinate 3,626 of NZ_JBCNAD010000022.1, forward strand.
CTGTATTTTCCACTTTTATCTTCTCCTTGTAATTTCTACAGCAACGGATTTGTAATGTCCAGGAATTGGCGGGTCAGGTTTTATCACTTTCACCGTGACCTCATCAATTAGCGTAAAGGCTGCTAGTATACTTCCGGCAATTTTTTCAGCAATCGCCTCTAATAATTTATATGGCTTTCCTTCGACAATTTCCTTAACCATCTTAAAAAGTTCACCATAATTAACGGAATATTGCAGTTCATCTGTTTCTCCTGCTCTTCTTACATCTAATGATACAGTTAAATCGATAATAAAACGCTGGCCAAGTCTGGTTTCTTCGGGGAAAACTCCATGATACCCATAAAACTCCATTTGGTTGACATAGATTTTATCCAATCGATTCACCCTTTCCCATCATTACATCCATCATTTTAGCCATGCGGCTCATTTCCTTCACATCGTGAATCCGAATGATATGGCAGCCCTTTTGAATGCCGTAGCAAATGGTTGCTCCCGTTCCCTCCATTCTTTGATCAACTGGTAGATTTAACGCTTGACCAATCATTGATTTTCTAGAAGTCCCTAAAAGAACAGGATAGCCTAGCATTACAAACTTTTCTAAATTCTGCATGGTTAGAATGTTTTCCTGATAGTCCCTTACAAAACCGATTCCCGGGTCGATAATAATTTTTTCATCCTTTACTCCGGCTTTTTTTACGATCGCGATACTTTCATAAAGGTCATTTAATACGTCCCTGATAAAAGAATGGTAGTCTCGATCATGGCGGTTATGCATTAATACAATGGGTACATCATATTTCGCTGCCACTCCGGCCATTTGGTCATCTGCTTTAGCTCCCCAAATATCGTTAATTATATGGGCCCCCGCTTCAATTGCCTGTCTTGCAACCTCTGCCTTATAGGTATCAATAGATATTGGGATTGAAACATTCTCGGAAATGGCCTTAATGATCGGGATTACCCGTTCCAGCTCTTCTTCAACTGAAACTGCCGCAAAACCAGGACGTGTCGATTCTCCGCCAATATCAATAATATCTGCACCGTTTGCGGCCATCTCCATAGCATGGTTTACCGCAAGTTCAACGTGATTAAATTTTCCGCCATCTGAAAAAGAATCAGGAGTAACATTTAATATTCCCATTACAAACGTTTTTTTCCTAAAGTCTAAGGTATATGGACCGCAATGAACGACTGGCTCTTGAGCTGAATTCATCCCTATTCCTCCTATAAAATACTTCTCTTATCATACATGAAATTTAAGTTGGTTTACAAAAAAAAGAAGCATCGGCCTTCACCGACGCCTCTTCCTATTTTTATTGTTCTTCGTATTGGTAAAGTGGTGTACTTAAATAACGTTCGCCGTTATCCGGAATAATCGCAAGTACTTTTTTACCTTTTCCTAATTTTTGTGCTACTTGGATAGCAGCAGCAATAGCAGCACCGGAAGAAATACCGCCTAAAATTCCTTCTTCTCTTGCCGCACGGCGTGAAGCTTCAAATGCTTCTTCCGTTGCAATTTGAATGACTTCATCATAAATTTCCGTATTTAAAGTTTCAGGTACAAAACCTGCACCAAGTCCTTGCAGCTTATGAGGACCTGGTTTTCCACCTGAAAGGACTGGAGAATCCTTTGGCTCAACCGCAATAATTTTTACATTAGGGAAGTTTTCGCGCAGCACACTACCTGCTCCAGAAATCGTTCCGCCAGTGCCAATTCCAGATACAAATGCATCTAATTGATCCATTTGTTCCACAATTTCTTTACCAGTTGTTCTTCTGTGCACTTCTGGGTTTGCTTGGTTTTTAAATTGCTGTGGCATGAAATAGCCATTTTCAGCAGCAAGTGCTTCTGCCCGTGCAATCGCACCTTTCATACCTTCTGGTCCTGGAGTTAAAACAAGCTCACCGCCATAAGCACGAAGTAGATTGCGTCTTTCTAAACTCATTGTTTCCGGCATAACAAAAATCGCTTTATATCCTTTTGCTGCTGCAATCATCGCAAGTCCGATTCCAGTATTTCCACTTGTCGGCTCAATAATGGTATCCACGCCTGGTTTAATTAACCCTTGTTCCTCAGCAGCTTCAATCATCGCTAAACCAATACGATCTTTTACACTGCTTCCTGGGTTAAAATATTCAAGCTTTAGATAAACCTCAGCGCTATTCTCTTCTACTAATCTGTTTAATTTAACAATTGGTGTTTGACCTACTAATTCTGCTACAGAATTTGCAACACGTACCATGATGGACACCCCTATTCCGAGTAATTTTATTGGATTTATATCATTAAATTTACCAGTTAGATAGTCCTATTGTCAATCGTTTTGTTTGTAGAATTTTGCGACAATTTTATAAAATAAGGCGGTGCGAGCAGAGCAAGATATTATCTAATCCAAAATGCAGAATAAATATTTTCACTTAAACTTGATAATCTGATTCATTTTTGCGGCGCTCCGCCCCTTTTCCACGCAAGGTAAAAACACAGAATATACTCTGTGTTTTAGTTTGTTTCTTTATCCTTACCATAGAACCAGTCCACTTTTGCATCATCCCAAAAGGTTGCCGCAGACGCTGGCTTCTTCATTTGGTCAAGGGCGATTTCTCGACGAATTTGGTCTTTCACCTCTGCAAACGAATAGGTTACCCCGCTTATTTTTCCATCTAACTTAATTAAGGCATAACCCTGTTCTACTTTGAGTGGTTTACTGTATTTTCCCTTTTTTAGCTTTTTAGCTGTCTGAAGGTAAATCACAGGGTTGCGTTCGTCCTCTTCACTGATATAACCAATATCTCCGCCTTCATTCGCTGAAAATTCATCGTTTGAACGCTCCATGGCTAACGCCGAAAAGCTTGAACCATGAGCTAATTCCTTTAAAGCCTTCGTTGCTTCCTTTTTTGTTTTTACAACGATGTGAGATATATGATAGGCAGCCGGTACATCGAAAAGATCTTTATTTTTTTCATAATAGCTATTCAACTCTTTTTTGGAGACCTCGACATCTTTTGTTAAAAGCTCTTCTAACAGAAGGTTGCTGCGAATTTGTTGCTTCCACTTTTTCTCATCTGCCTGTTTTTTAGAGCTAAACGAATTATAGGTGGTTTGCAGCATTCTGTATTCTCGGTCCACATCACGGTCAGATATTTTAATATCGTATTTTGCCGCCATTTCCTCAATGACTTTTTGATCAATCATTTCTTTTAAAACGTCTTTTCCATACCTAGCTTCTAACTCGTTCAGCCAATCTTGTCTGGAGATGGTATTTTTTCCGATCGTTGCTACCGCCTCATCATTCATTAATGCTCCACTTGTTTCGCTCACCTTCGTTAGAAAAAAGGCAACCGTTAGGCAATTAAGCATGATGAGGCCAGCAATAACCATCCAAAGCTGCTTCTTCCCCAACCTTTTTTCCCCCAATGGTTATCTTTATTTCGCCTCTTTTTCAAGCTCTTCTAACTCTTCTTTTGTGAAAAGATACTTTTCATTACAGAAATGGCAATGAGCCTCGGCCTGGCCATCCTCTTCAATCATATCCCTAATTTCCTTTGACCCTAAGCCAACAATCGCATCTGCAAATCGTTCCTTAGAGCACTGACATTGGAATCCGACTGGCATAGTTTCTAGCACCTTAACATTTTCATTGCCAAAAAGTTCATCCAATAGGTCCTCTGGGGTTAAGCCACGCTCAATTAATTTAGAAATGGGTTCAATTGTCTTTAACCGTTCTTCCATTTTTAAGATAATTTCTTCTTCAATCCCCGGCATTAATTGAAAAATAAAACCACCTGCCGCCAAAATCGAATCATCTGGATTTACTAAAACACCAACACCAACAGACGATGGAACCTGCTCTGAAGTGGCAAAATAGTAAGTAAAATCCTCACCTAATTCACCTGAAACGATCGGCACCTGCCCAGAAAAGAAATCACGCAGCCCGATATCCTTCACGATGGATAACAGACCATCTGTTCCGACCGCACGGCGGACGTCAAGCTTGCCATGTTCATTTGATTCAAAGTCAACCTCTGGGTTGCTCACATAGCCGCGGACTTCACCTTTGGCGTTACTATCGACTAAGATAGGCCCAAGTGGCCCACCGCCATCAATTTTGATCGTCAGCTTTTCGTCCCCTTTTAACATTGCCCCCATCATTACCCCTGCGGTTATCGTGCGGCCAAGTGCAGCAGATGCCGTTCTCCAGGTTTGATGACGGCGCTGGGCCTCACTCACTGTTTCAGTCGTCCTAACCGCATAAGCGCGAATATTTCCCTCATAAGCAAGCGCTTTAACTAGATAATCCTTCATTTTCAAACTCCTTTCGTTCTGTCCCTTCTTAGGTTATCCTATGTTGCGCTTATAGATAAGCTGCAAGCCTTTTAAAGTTAAAAATGGGTCAACTATATCAATTACTGTTGATTCTTGGGCAATTAGATTGGCAAGGCCTCCTGTCGCAATGACGGTTGGTTTTTTCTCACCCTGCTCCATCATCCGCCTTACGATGCCTTCGACTTGTCCAACATAACCATAAACAATTCCTGCCTGCATTGCTGCAACTGTGTTTTTCCCAATGACACCTTCAGGACGGGTAATTTCAATCCGTGGCAGTTTTGCCGCCCTAGAATATAATGCTTCTGTTGAAATTCCCACTCCAGGAGCAATTGCACCTCCCATGTATTGTCGCTCTTCGTTGATATAACAATAGGTAGTTGCGGTTCCAAAATCGACAATAATCAGCGGGCTTCCATATTCATGAATCGCGGCTACTGCATTGACAATTCGATCCGCCCCAACTTCCCTTGGATTTTCATATTTTATATTTAAGCCCGTTTTGATTCCAGGGCCTACAACAAGCGGCTTAATATGAAAATATTTTTGGCACATACGCTCAAGCGCAAACATGATTGGTGGAACAACAGAGGAGATAATGATGCCGTCAATATCTGAAAAAGATAGACCAGAGTGATCAAACAAGGCCTTTACATTCATTCCAAATTCATCTTCTGTACGGTTTCGATTTGTCTCAATCCGCCAATGATATTTCAGTTCATCCCCTTGATAAACACCTAGAACAATATTCGTATTTCCCACGTCAAAAACGAAGATCAAATCTATCACTCACTTTATCGGATTTTTCTTTTCTCATATCGCAAATATCATACCATAATTATTTGTATCAGGAAAAAAAAGAGTGCTTCATCGAAGCACTCTTTCATATTACTTATAATCAATTTCATCAGGCGGAGAATCTAAGAAGGACTTTTCATCCTTTTCGGGCTCATCCTTTTTGATATTGATATTGACCTTCACATCATCCACTTTTTTAGGTCCAACCGCAACTGATTCTAAGGTAAGTGAAGGATCAGGCATATGGCCATGGTCAACTAAATAGCGAATTTGTTCAGCATTAAGTGTTTCCACTTCAAGAAGTGTCTTAGCAATAAGATCAAGCTTATCTCGATTCTCTGTAAGAATTTTTCTAGCTCTTTCGTATTGCTCTTTAATGATGCGTTGAATTTCAAGATCAATTTCATAAGCAATCGCATCTGAATAATTCTGTTCATTATGAAGGTCACGGCCTAGGAAAACTTGACCACCTGAGGCTTGACCGAACTGCAATGGACCAAGCTTATCACTCATTCCAAATTCAGTTACCATCCGGCGGGCAATTCCAGTAGCACGTTGGAAGTCATTGTGCGCCCCTGTGCTCACTTCACCAAAGACAATTTCTTCTGCCACACGGCCGCCTAATAAACCAACAATTTTATCAAGCAATTCCGGCTTTGTCATAAAGTAACGGTCTTCTCTAGGAAGCATTACGGCATATCCACCAGCCTGACCACGCGGGACAATCGTTACTTTGTGGACCATATCTGCTTCATCAAGCACTAACCCAATAACGGTATGTCCGCCTTCATGGAAGGCAACAATCTTTCTTTCTTTTTCAGAAATGACACGAGTCTTTTTAGCTGGACCAGCTATAACACGGTCCGTCGCTTCATCAATGTCGGTCATTTCGATTTTCTTTTTATTCTGACGAGCTGCCACTAAAGCTGCTTCATTCAATAGGTTTTCTAAATCGGCACCTGAAAAACCAGGTGTACGCATCGCAATATTTTTTAGATTAACGGATTCATCTAAAGGCTTGTTGCGTGCATGTACTTTTAGGACTGCCTCACGTCCAATCACATCTGGACGGTCAACCGTAATTTGTCGGTCAAAACGGCCCGGACGCAATAACGCTGGGTCTAAAATATCCGGACGGTTTGTTGCAGCTACAATGATAATACCTTCATTGGCACCGAAGCCATCCATTTCAACGAGTAATTGGTTCAAGGTTTGTTCACGTTCGTCGTGACCGCCGCCTAGACCAGCACCACGCTGACGCCCAACGGCATCAATCTCATCAATAAAGATAATACATGGAGCATTCTTTTTCGCGTTTTCAAATAAGTCACGCACACGAGATGCACCGACCCCGACAAACATTTCAACGAAGTCAGAACCGCTGATGGAGAAGAACGGTACGCCTGCTTCACCAGCACACGCTCTTGCCAGTAATGTTTTACCTGTACCTGGAGGTCCTACTAAAAGGATCCCTTTTGGAATACGGGCACCAAGTTCAGCAAACTTGCGCGGATCTTTTAAGAATTCGACTACTTCAACTAACTCAGCTTTTTCTTCATCCGCTCCGGCTACATCTCTAAAGCGAACTTTTTTCTTATCATCGTTATACAGCTTTGCTTTTGATTTCCCAAAATTCATGACTCGGCTGCCGCCGCCTTGAGCTTGGTTTAATAAAAAGAAAAACAAAATAAAGATGATGACAAACGGAATAATGGAAGTAAAGAACGTAACCCAGCCGCTCGTTTCCTTCGCCGGCATTACATCTACTCTAGCTCCTGAATCCTCAATGCTTCCGACAATTTTTTCACTGTTTGGAATATAAGTAAGAAATTTTTCATTTTTTGCTTTTAGCTCGCCGCGAACTTCATACACACCTCGTTCAGGCTGCATGGAAAATGACTTTACTTCACCATTTTCTAATTGCGAAACGAACTTATCATACGTAATATGTTTGGTCGACTCGCTGCTTCCATTAAAAAAGCTTACAACCCCAATAATGACTAAAAATATCAATAAATAAAAGATGGTATTACGGAAAATCCGATTCATCTCTTACCTCCTCCCACGGGTAAAAACTATAATAAATAGTATCATAGAAATTCTTACTAATTCAAGGAATTGCCCTCTTTGTCAAGGCTTTATCCCCATAATTGTTCAAGAAAAATCCTTATTATTGATTATTGCTGTATACCTCAGGTTTTAGTACCCCAATATATGGAAGGTTCCGATATTTTTCAATGTAATCTAAACCATAGCCGACTACAAATTCATCAGGAACAATAAACCCTACATAATCTGCTTGTATTTTGCTCTTTCTTCCAGTTGGTTTATCCAGTAATGTAACAATCTTGATGGATTTCGCTTTCCGGTAACGGAATAAATCGACTAGATAACTAAGTGTCAGACCGCTGTCAATGATATCCTCGATAATTAAAATATCTCTTCCTTCAACAGATGTGTCTAAGTCCTTAAGAATTTTGACCTCTCCTGAAGAAACAAATCCAGTACCGTAGCTCGAAACATCCATGAAGTCCATTTCAAGATAGCAGTCCATTCGTTTTAATAAGTCAGCCATGAAAGGCATGGCGCCTTTGAGAACTCCAATCGCAAGTGGGAAGCGGTCTTGGTATTCTTCGGTTAATTGTGCTGCCAGTTCCTTAATTTTTTCTTGAATTTCCTCTTCTGATACTAATACTTTTTCAATATCCTGGTTCATCATAAATGTGCCCCCTAGAAGTTCATTACTTATTATATGTGAGTAGTATATATTGTCTTGCTGATGCATCTATGCCTTCTAAAGCTGATTTTTTTAAACCTGGCAACCAAATAATATTCCCATCATTGTCTGTAATAACCGGCCAACCATCCCGGTCCTGAACAGGAATTTTTTTATCAATAAAAATATCCTTTAACTTTTTTGTGCCCTGCATTCCTTTTAATGTCATTCGGTCACCATTATTACGGGTCCGAATGATAATGGGCCATTTCAATTTATCCTTATAAAAAAAGGCCATGTATGAATTTACAGCTGCAAATTCCCTGTCTAAATATTCTATCCTTATACTCCCGCCACTTGGCAGAAAGATCGTTCCTGGCTCATTCACTTCAATAAAATAGGGTTCAACCTGATCCGGTTGAAATTGGAATGATAATTGAAGGTAAGAGCGAATCACTTTTAAACCAAAAGGAAAATCAAATTTACCTGAAGGTCCATTATGATGAAGTAAGTGAAAGACTTGGTCGATATGTACGGCAGAAAGATCAGCAGGCCTTTCCGAGTAAAGATAGTTTAATATTAGTTGAATCCCTCTTCTTTGTAAAGGCAAAGGCATTTCTAGAAACTGGTTAATATCAATGGTTATTTTGCCCTTTTCCCTTATTTTCACTACTGTATTCATTTGCTTTTCCGTTAATTCCTGAAGATAGGCTTCATCAGACTTTAAATCTTCACTAAACCGTTGAAAGCTTTCATGAACATGAGGATTTTCTGTTTTTAAAAATGGCAGAACCTGTTTACGGAAACGATTCCTGCTATAGACACCTTTTTCATTACTCGGGTCTAGTCTCGGAGAAAGCTTATGCTTATCGCAATAGTTCCAGATTTCATCCTTTGACAAGCATAAGAACGGACGAAAAATGCTACCTTTGTAAAATGGGCGCGAGAAAGGAATTCCCGCTCTTGCCATGCCTGTACTTCCTCTGGTTACCCGCATCAGCATCGTCTCAATTTGGTCATCCCCATGATGACCAAGTGCTAAATAGGGATAATCATACTTTTCCATGATGTTTAAGTAAAATCCATACCTCGCTTCTCTTGCTGCAAGCTGCGAACTTTTCCCTGTTACCTCCATCATCTCTGGAACATTCATACGAATCATTTCAAAAGGAATCTTGTATTGTTCGCAAAAGCTTTTAACGAACATCGCATCCTCATAGGATTCTTGACCACGAAACATATGGTCAACATGTGCAGCCACAATGGAAAGGTTCCTTTTTTCTTTTTCCTTTAGCATATAGTGGAGCAGCGCTAAAGAATCCGGCCCGCCTGATACACCAACGACGATTTTTTTTTGGTTAAGCTTAAAAGACTGACGCTCAAGAAAGGCCGCAACTTTTGTTTCCAACATAGAAAAACTTCCTTATTAAAATTAGATGAGAATATCAATAGCATACCACTACAACTAAGGAACTATCAAAACATTGGCTTAAATAAAGCATATATAATTATTTCCTTCATTTTCATACGAATTAACTATAAAAAGGTTTCAAAATTCACAGCAGATTTAAAAAAATATATGAACCATATAAAACAGCTAAAACGGCAGCGATTACAAAAAATTCGACCCAGCCGCTCTTTTTCTTCTTTTTTCGGAATTGTTGCCTTGAAATGGCTGTACTTCCCTGAGATGGAGTTAATGGCGCTGTTTTTGGAGCAGAGTTCTGTGCCTTCGGCGGATTTTGCTTGGAATCTGACCTTGGTTTATCATTCAGTAAATCTAATAAATCTATTCTCATTTGCTTAGCCGTTGTATAATGCCCTTGTAGTGCTTTAAGGATTACTTTTTCAAATTGATTCAACTCTGGTTTTTGGCGAATCGCTTCTCTTAGCTGCGCAATTCCGCCTGTTGTTTTTGTAAACCTTTTTGGATAGGCAGTGTTAATCATAATCATCGCGACGGAAAACAAATCGTAGGATCGTTCCGCCTTTCTTCCGCCTAGCCCCCAATAGCCGCGGTCATAAAACTCTGTGAATTCTTTAATCGCTCTTCCTTGAATGGTCGTACCGCCCACATCAATACATCTAATTTTTGGAGGCGGTCCTGTAACAATAAGATTTTCTGGTTTTAAATCACCAAATACCCAGTTATTTTCATGGAGCTTATCTAAATCATTTAGAAGTTGCAAAAATAGAACGGTCGTCCATGATTTCCCCTTTTGTTTTAAAAAAGAAAGGAAGTCGGGGCCTTGAATATATTCCATCACATAAAAGGAAATCCGACCTTGGTTTTTTTGCCAATCATCAACATCAAGCAAAGAAGGCCCGAGGGATGATGAACCCTGGACCTTAGCAAAGGATTTTAAAACATTTACCTCAGAGGTAATCGACATACCATTATCACTCATTTTCAACGCTACTTGAGTGTTATTGTATTTTGCAAGATAGACAACCCCATTTGCTCCAAATCCTAGTTCCTTTATAATCGTATATTTATTTCCATGCCATTTCCCTGTAATAACTGTTCCCGGACTTACTTTACATTGACTCTTCAAAGAATGATTCATCATCACGTTCAAGCAGACTCCTTAATGATCGTTTTTGATTGAAGGCTGAAAGTGCAGTCCGTAATGCCGGGCCAGTAGGCGTAATCCCTCCGGTTGACAGCTTTGAAAAAATACTTGTCAAAGATTGTAGATTCGGCGTCCAGTCCAGCAATTTTTCGACATCATTCTTTTTCCCGGGAAATACATAAATAGAGAATTGATTATCTCCTGTTCGAGCATTTAGGCTGAGAGAAAGGTCTAACAGCGCTTCCTTAACCGTTTCCAGCTTATGCTTCATACTCGCACTGGTGTCGACAAGAATCAACACTTCTAATTCGACAGTTTCCCCTAATTCATCGACAACTTCCATAACCTCACCGCGTTTTTCAGGAGGCAGGTCTTCCATTGTTTGTGAACGTCCTAATATCTGTTGGAGCTCGCGGTTGACCACACCTTGAATTGTTTGATTCATCGCTTTTCGGGTGACCATTTGTACGGTTTGTGAAAGCTGCTGTGCATATACAATTTGGCTGACACCGCCGCCTGACATCGCGATCCCGTCTATTTCAGACATTCCTTTTTCATCGATGACATCATGATCCATCACACCAATGACATTTACTGTAATTCCTTGTTCTTTGGCGAGTGCAGACATCGCAATTGGATCGTCTCCTTGATTGGAGCATCCATCTGTGATCAACAAAATTTGCCGTATTTTTCCTGTATACATAACCTTCTCCCTCCACTACATAATTGGTATCATTTTCGACCGTGTGGAGGTGATTTATACATAATTTCAGAAAGAGCTGGTTAAAATAAGCATTTATGCATGCTTTCTTTTATGATAAACTGGAATACTTGCCCATTTTGGGGTATTATGTTTAATTTTGGCAACCGTTACGGTCATATCATCAGCGATGACGCCAGATCTGGACCGAATCACTTCCTCCATAATTAAATCAGCAATCTCTTGTGGATCTTCTGTTTCCAATTCATGTAATTTTCGTTTCATCCATAAATCATAATTTTCCACATGTTTGGGCCCTTCGAACACCCCATCGCTCATCATAATTAATAAATCTCCTGCTTTTAATTGTTCGCTGACGACATCAACTTCAAATTCCTGAAGAATTCCAATCGGCAAATTGCTCGCCTGAATCTTAATGATTTTGTTGCCCCTTTTAATAAAACTTGGTGTCGATCCAATTTTCAGGAATTTGGCGGCTGCATTTTTCAAATCAATCATCGCCAAATCTAATGTAGAAAAAATTTCATCTGTTGTTCTTAGCGAAAGGATTGAATTAATAGATTTTATCGCAACCTTTTCATCGATACCTGATTGGAGAATTTTTTGCAATAGTTGCAGGGTCTCTTTACTTTCATAGTGAGCTCTCTCGCCATTTCCCATGCCGTCACTAATCGCAATCGCATACTTACCAAAGCCGAGTTCAATAGTCGAGTAACTATCACCTGAAATTAAACCGCCATCCTTAGCAGCATGGGCCACCCCCGTTTCGACAGTGTAAGCCTTTGACGACCTAAAGGTGACATAACAGAATTCATTTGGATATGTTGCACATTCCTCTTTATTGACGATAATCGTTTCTGCCAAAATATCAGAAAGCATCGGAGCAATGAGTTTTTCACATTCACCATGACCGTTGCAAAATGGCACACTCATTTCAATATCAACATTTCCCGGCTCAAGGCTATAAATCTCGACTTGTTCAATATGAATTCCGAACCCTTGAAGCGCCTCCATAATTTGTTCTTCCTGCTTATAATGATTTTCCCTTTCGCGCTGAATTTCCTTCGCAAAATTATCCATCACCTCAGAGACACCAAGCAATTGGTCCGCCACAAGCTTTCTGGATTCATGCACCTGCTTTTTTAATTTTTGATTGGCTTGGAAAAATGTTAATTCTTGTCCAATCGTTTCATAAACTTTTTTCGGGCGAGAACATAATTTTTCCCATTCCTTGTTAAGTTTTAAAGAAACATTTCCCTCATTTTGGTCCATTTCATGAATGATTTCTTCCATATAGGAATATGTTGTTGCAAAATTCTTTGCCCAGCATTGATCCTTTTTAAAACAGGTTTGGCACGTTTTTTCCGTTACATTACTCATAAAGTAATCCATTTCCCGCTGATCATATTCTTCAGTCGGTAAAACTTCTGTTTGCGAAAAACTTTTTGACAGCGTATGAAATAGACTCGAAAACTGCGAGACCCGCTGTGCGGTGACATCCCGCATTTTACGCATATATTTTTGCTGCTCAGCCGTGTATTCTGGTGTTCCTGGAATATATTTTGCGAGTCGTGATGTCAGGCTTTGCGGTGTTAAGAGAAATAAAAACACTGCTGCTGATGTCTCTAGCACAGAAAGCAGAATCGAACCGCCGCCTTCCCCGTACATACCGATTAATAGTGTCGAAATAAATAAACCAACCGATACACCTATTTTTTTCCCTTCCTTCAATAAGCCGCCTAATACACCGGAGAAGGCTAGTAAACTCATATGATAGAAGCTCGATACACTTGCTAGACTAAAAATTAATCCCGTCACTACACCTACTGTTGAGCCGACGGTTGCTCCAGCAATAAAGGAAAATACTAATACTAAATATCGAGACATTATATGTTCGACCGATAAATCATAGATTTTCCAGCCAATCGTACCTGTCATAATAGAAGCGAGCATGATAATTAAGCAGACGATTTCCTCCGTTTTTAATAATTGCCTGCGTTTATTCAAGGTCAATAAAGGAATGCTTTGTAAGAAGATAAGCGTTAAGATAAAGGCTAGACTTGCCTGTACACCGACCATCATAGCATCATAAAGCGTCAACTGCCTGGAGAGGATAAAGCTTTCTGCTAATTTTCCAATCCCTAAGATAATACCGACAAAAAGCGGCATGGCTCGCATTTCATTTGTCAGCCATTTCTTACTGATTCGAAATATGACTAGAAAGAAGATGGAAATGATAAAGGTGGAAGCTGCATTAGATAAAGATAGAGTGGCTGCTCCTGCTACCAATCCGATTAAGGCAAGCGGTGCCCGATCTCTTCTAATTAAATAAACAGAGGCAAAAAACGGCAGACAAAATGGAGTTAGTTTCGCTAGAATCAATGCCCTGCCAAGCAAAAAACCTACAAATAAAAGTAGATAACCTTTCTTTATAAAAAAGGACTCAAGCAGTAATTGGACTTTTTTTACTCCGACCATAGGGTCCCACTTTGATGAATGAAGGTTAACTTCACCGATTGGTTCTATTAAACTCCGCTCCAGCTTTTCCATAAATCACACTCCCTACTAATTCATCGTTGGAGTCTATTATAAATTTGCTAGATTTAAAAGTTTGTCAAATTAGTGAACGGGATTCCAAAAATCGTTCGACGGTTTTCACTATATTCATTCAAATAATGGTAAACATGTCGTAAAAGGAAGTATTATTACTTGGCTGTTGATTTCCGTTCCAGGCGCTCGCTTTCCGCGGGCGGTTCGGGAGCCTCCTCGGTGCTGACGCACCTGCGGGGTCTCCCTTGACCCATTCTTCCCGCAGGAGTCGAGCGCCTTCCACTCCAATCAACAAATTGAAGTATTTAAACAAACCTATAAAAAAACAAAAAAGACAAGTCATTTGTGACCTGTCTTAATCTATTAGATATTCAGTGGAACCTGCTTTATCCGATAAAAGCGAGCAGCAAGTTAACCCCGTCTAGCTCCTCTTCCTCCACGCTTGGATTCCGTGTGGCGCTTTAAGGAAGATAAACGATCTTCACTATCCTTTAGGAATTTTGCCATTTTTGTTTCAAAATTTTCTGGTCTAGCATTATTACGATCGTTTGACCTACCTTGACGAGGGCGTTGCGAGTGTGAATGCTGTCTTCTCTCTCTTTCCGGCTGTTCTGGTCTATCCTTTGCCTTTTTAATGGATAGGCCAATCTTTCCATCTTTCTCAACATTGATGACTTTTACTTCAACTTGGTCGCCAACTTTAAGATGATCGTTGATATCTTTGACATAGTTGTCTGCAACCTCGCTAATGTGAACGAGTCCTGTTGAGCCGTCCGGCAGCTCCACAAACGCTCCGAAATTTGTAATCCCTGTTACCTTTCCCTGTAACTTGCTGCCTACTTCAATTGACATAAAAAGAATGTTCCTCCTTAATAATTTAAAAAATCAATCTTACTCTATATTATACAGAAAGAAAAAATTGAGTGTCAATAAGACTATACATTGGTTCATTTTTCCTTCTTTTCGTCCGGGATATTAAATATGATTTCATTTTTCTCGGAGAAGAAGTATTCTTTCCTGGCAAGTTTGGCAATGTAGTCATCATCGTTTAATTTGATAATATTCTCTTTTAGAATATCCCGCTCTTTTTTTAGGTCTGCAAGCTGCCTGTCCACCTGCTTTTTTTGTGCAATTTTAGCCTCGAGCTTAGTGGATTGGGAAAGAAAACTGGAAATCATCAGGTACGAAAGTACGCTAGCAAAAACAAGAAACATTGACAGACGTCTAATGACCAGCCTCCTTTTTCGAGCTGAGGCAATTTCCGCGTATTCCTGCTGAGCAACATAGGTTGTCTGAATCTTGGATACATTTTTTTGGGCCGGCGTTCCCATTTCTTCCCCTCCTTACTCTTTTTTCTTTTTCCATTTATTCAACTTATCTATCCACTTTACAATATAATTCCCGATTTTCTTTATTTTTCCTGCCGTTCTATTATATAACTTCTCGACTGATTTTTTAAGACTTTTCGGCAAAAGTTTCCAAAAAATTATTAATATTTTTTGCACGATTGTTAGGATCAATTTCACAATCCATAACAAAACCTTAAAAATAAATTTGACAAGGGTTAAAAGCCCCCTGCCAATTGTAAGAAGTATGATAATCACTAGTTGGATCAAACCGACGATTGGTTTATAAACAAGGAGTTGGAAGGTTTTTTTAATAAATTGGGCAATGGCAATGACCGTTTTTATTAAAAACTCGAGTATGCGGAGATAGGTCCCTTTTAATAAGCTTTGATAAGCAGCGAAGCCGCAAACCAGGGCAATAAAGATATAAAATCTTAACTCTCCATTATTCACTAGAAATAATGTGTAAAAAATGACTAAAGCTTGAATCATCCAAAATAATAAATCGTTAATAAAGACAATCCATTGCTTCCTTTTTGGTCGGTTTAAAAAGCGTTGATACGTGTCAAACATGGCGCCAAATAACGACCCCATTCCAATCATCGAAAGCATCGTTAAAAATTGCGTCGAAAGGGTCATCGGAATAACTTGCTAAAGAAGCCTTTAGCTTTCTCCCCGTGCTGCTCGTCTAAGTACACTAAATCAAAAATCTTCCCTTTAATCGAAACAATGCCCTTTTCGACATCTAGATTTTTCATTTGCAGGTTTTGTCCTTTAATAGCTAAAAACCCCATCGATGTTTCCAATAAGAATTCTTCATTATCAAAGCTCTCCACTTGTTTCACACCGGTAATATCAAGCAACTTTCTTCCTCTCATAATCACATCATGATCAGGAGTACTGCTCTTTGTTGGATTGGTATCATAATATTGACTCATCCTTCATCCCTCACAATCATTTGTACAACCTCATTGATACATATTTATGTGAGGGATAATAGAATTAGAACATAGAAAGGCGGAAGCGCCTTGTCCAGGGGCACAAGCATAAGGCGCGCCGACGGGAAGGTTGCTTTTTTAACCTTCTCGACGGATCGACTTAGACCAAAGAGCCCCTAGGCGCTGCAGCCAGACATTACTAGGTCAGTTGGTTTTCTGACCCGCCGACTCTTTCTTCATTTATAATTGTGTACATCTCGGCAGCTTCTTCCTTGCGGGTTGTTTCTTGAATCCGGTCAATTCGGGCAGTCACCTTTCTTTGCCCGAGTCGAATCGTCAGTTCATCGCCAACCTTAACCGTTGTGCTCGCTTTTGCTTCCTTCCCGTTAACTTCAATTCTGCCTTGATCAGAAACCTCTTTTGCTAATGTTCTTCTTTTTATTAATCTTGAAACTTTTAAAAATTTATCTAGACGCATCTTTATGGCTCCCCAATTCTATAATCCTTTTATCTTTGCCTCATCCCAGTACTTGTCAAGCTCTTCAAGTGTGTGCGCTTCAAAGGTTCGTCCGCTTTCTTTCACACTTTCTTCCACATATCGAAACCGACGCGTGAATTTTTCGTTCGTTTCAAAGAGTGCTTCCTCAGGATGAATCTTTAAAAATCTTGCTACATTAACAAATGCAAATAATAAATCGCCAAATTCTTGTCTTGCACGGACAAAGCTATCTTCTGTTCCATCTAATTCCTCGATAAATTCGTTAAGCTCTTCTTTCACTTTCTCTAATGCAGGGGTAATTTCCTTCCAATCAAAACCCACCTTTGCCGCTTTCTTTTGCAGTTCATAGGCACGGAGCAAATTCGGCAGCGACAACGAAACTCCCTCTAGTAGTGAGGAGGGTTCGTCGCCTTTTTCCTGCTTCTTAATCTCCTCCCAGTTTTGAACTACTTGTTCGGCATTTTCTGCTTGGACATTTCCAAATACATGGGGATGGCGGCGGACCATTTTTGCAGACAGCCCTTCAATCACATCTTCAATGGAAAAATAACCATCATCCTCACCAATTTGGGCATGAAGCAGCACTTGCAGAAGTACATCGCCAAGCTCCTCAATGAGATGATCGATATCTTCACTGTTGATAGCATCAATGACTTCATAGGTCTCTTCTATCAAATATTTTTTCAACGATTCATGTGTCTGCTCCTTATCCCATGGGCAGCCATTAGGTCCTCTTAATTCAGCGATTATCTCACGCAATTTAGAGAAATTTTTCCACATAATTTGTTCATCTTTCACAGGCGGTACATAAACAGAAGTGAGGTTGTTCAGCGATACGTTCCTGTCGAGCTCAAATAGCGGTACTTTTTCGATGACTTCCTCTTTACTTCCTGCTCCTGTTACGATTGTTACCCCATAATCATCAGGCAGTTTTTCCATTAATGTTAACTTCACTTCAGATGCGACAAATTGGTCATAAACCTGGCTGATCATGATATGCTGGTTCAGATTCAATTGATTAGAATGGAGCGAGGTTCCGTCAAGTAACTGAAAACCTTCAACAGGGTCAATTTTTAAAGCTGTAAATATCGCATCAATAAAGCTCTGACCGCCGCCAATGATAATTTCAATTCCTTCCTTTGGGCCTTTTTCCAAAAGCAGTTGTACGGTTTGCTCAGCGACAAGCGGATGGCCCGGTACAGCATAGATAACATCCTCCGTTTGCGTCTTCTCTATTAAGGTGCTGGCTATTTCCTGATAGACCGCTTCAAATTGGTCATGCTTTTCATAGACGGAATCGAAGGAGGTATAGTTCATCCCTTCTTTCTCTAATTCACTTACCACAGGATGCTCTTTCGTTCTTAAATAGATATGATTGCTTCGAAGTAATTTTTTATATATCCCCACAGGTAACTGTTCTAAATCCCCTGCTCCTAAGCCTAAAACTTCAATTTTTTTCACCATTTATTTTCTATCCTTTCGAGCCATAAAATGAATTAACTTACTCCCAAGTGGAAATAAGCTGAGCTCCTCCTCAGTAAACACGCTCCCTTTAATAATAATCAACAGAAAGAGCATGCCGCCGAAACAGGCTGAGCTTAATGCTTGAAAAGCTGCTCCGATACGACCCAACGCCAATGGTTCAATAATGAAACCTGATATAAATAAATAACCTTTTAAGAAAAGAACCATCAAAACAGTAGCAGCTAACACTGTTCCTAAAAAATGAGAGTTAAACAACGGAATTTTGACTATTTTTTTTAATTTCATAAAAAGTATGGCACTGACAATTGCTAAAGAAATTAGGGAAGCAAGGGCTGCTCCCATTGTGGCAAACGCAGGAACGAAAACCATATTAAGACAATATTTTAATGGAAATGTTCCCAGTACAGTCAGAGCCGGAAACATTAGACTTCCCAGCCCCTGCATGATGGCAATGATTGTTAAAATTATTGAAGTAAACAAAATAACAAAGCCTAGAACGCCCAAAACGGATGAGCCATCCGCATTTTCAAACAACATCGTATTTGTCGGTTCCATGATGGCCCATAAACCGGCAGATGCTCCAAGACCTACGACAATACTTACCTTGATAGCAAGCCTTATTTTATGATGTAAAAATTGGGGCTTGAGTGCCATTCGCTCCCGAGTAATCATGGGAACCAATGTTAAGGACATCGCCGTCGCCACGGTTGTTCCCAACTGAATTAACGGCTGGCCGCGGTCAAAGATTCCTTTTAAACCTTTTGCGATTGTTTGTTCCACTCCACTTGAAGTAAGTAAGGAATATAAATTTAAAGAGTCAGCCAATTGCAGAAAAATCAACAGCATTCCGCTCAAACAGATTGTCAGACCTTGAAAGAGAAGCAACTTAAAAATCCGCTTTATATCATCCGTATAGCTGTGGAAAATCTCCTTATTGGGCGCTATTAACTTCCATTCTTTACGTATCCATAAAAACATAAACAAGATAATGGCTGAAATCAGACTGCCAGTGATGGAACCAAACATGGCCCCGCCGCCAACAAGGTAAAGGGAATAACCCTTTTGCATGAATAAATAGGACAAGAAGATGATCGTTAGCACTCGAGTTGTTTGTTCACCCACTTGAGATAAGGCCGTTGGAACCATGTTGCCAATTCCTTGATAATAGCCCCTGAGTAGAGCAACAAACGGAAAGGTTAAAAACACAATCGAGACTACCCTTAAAAGAATGGATAAATGGGGATCATTCATCCATAGGGCGATTTGATTTGAGCCTAAATAAAGAATTAGGAAGCAGAGAAAGCCAAACAGCTGTAAATAAATAAACGAGACGAACAGAAGCAAACGGGATTTTTCATCATCCCCTTTTTCTTTTTGTTCTGCATAAAGCTTGGAGATGACCACCGGAAAGCCTGTTGTTGACAGGACCATGGCGATTCCATAAAACGGGTACACTTGTTGATATATGTAAAAACCAATATCACCCACTATGTTTTGAAACGGAATCCGATAAAAAGCGCTTAAGATTTTGGTAATAATGGCAGCAATGGTTAAGATAAAGGCCCCTCGAAATAACACCTTTGATGGATTGACGGACTTTTGCATTTTTTCACCTACTGAGAAAAGCGGAAGCGCCTTGCTCAGCCCAGACAAGCATAAGACGCTCCCAAAAGGGAGGCGCTTTTTGCCTTCATTTTGGGAGTGGCTTAGACCAAAGAGGGGCTAGGCGCTGAAGCTAGACAATTTAAAGAAACTCGAGGTAATTATAGCATAGTGCTGCTTGTTTCTCCCCTAAATAAAAAAGACAGCAGCCGCTGCCTTTTAAGATAACTTTTTATGACTCCATTTGTCTTGCTAAAAAGCCTGCAGCTGTTTCAACAGCTTTTTGTTCTACTTCCCCAAGCGTTCCTTCTCTAGAGAAGATAATGACAGCCCCAATAGGGTCGCCATTTGCAATAATCGGTCCAATGGTATATGATGAAACGGTTTCATCATTGCCATCTGAAAGCGCGATATCACCTTGCTGGGTAACAAGAACCGAGTTGCGGTCTTCCATGGTTTTTTCAACTAAATCACTAATATTTTTATTTAAATAATCCTTTTTAGAACCACCTGCGACAGCAATATAAGCATCTCTATCGCAAATTAAAACTGGGTTACCGAGGCTATCAAATAGGGCTTCCGCATATTCTTTGGCAAAATCGCTTAATTCGCTGATTGGTGAATACTTCTTTAAGATCACTTCCCCGTCTCGATCAACAAAGATCTCTAACGGGTCCCCTTCACGGATACGGAGGGTTCTGCGTATTTCTTTCGGAATTACAACACGACCCAAATCATCGATTCGACGAACTATTCCAGTTGCTTTCATCCAATGTTGCCTCACTTTCATCTGATGATTTTTCAACTTGGTAATGAGAATGTTTCCTTTTATTGCAATCATCACCAACTTTGAACTTAGTATCTTTCAACTGGAAAGTTCTATACACCTTCGTCATATAAATTTCACATTTACAGGCAATTTTTCCAAATCGAGTTTTAATTCACGGGATTTCCCTGCTCTCGTTTAGCAGTTGGTATCGCTTTGATCATTTCAAAAGCAATATTAAGCCATTCTGATGTTTCGTATTCTTTTGTTTTGATGACAATTTTCAGCTTTTGCCCTTCCATTCCCGGTGTAACATTCCGGCCATACTTGGTGGCGATTTTAAACAACTTGCTGCCATCTATCGTATTGGTAACCTTCTCATTGATTAAGATCGTAACATCCTGTTTCAATTGCTTTATTTGCTCGACACCGCTAAGTGTACCAAAAACCTTCATTTCTGCGATTTGGAAAAGGTAAGACACCTCATCAGGATATTCGCCAAAACGGTCTAGCATTTCCGATTGCAGCTCTTCTATATCCTCGAGCGCACCCGCTCCTCTAAAGCGCTTATACATTTCAATTTTTTGATGTCCATCCTTAATATAGGAGTCCGGAATATACGCATCAATTTCGAGATCGATTTCCACGTTTGTTTTTACCTCTGCAGAAACAAGGTCACCTTTCCGCTCTTCAATCGCTTCCTTCAGCATTTGCGAATATAGATCAAACCCAACGGAATCGATAAATCCGTGCTGCTGGGCCCCTAATAAATTGCCGGCGCCTCGGATGGATAAATCACGCATGGCGATTTTAAAGCCTGAACCCAGTTCGGTAAATTCCTTGATGGCTTGTAGACGTTTTTCAGCCACCTCTGTTAAAACTTTATCCTTACGGTACGTAAAATACGCATAGGCAACGCGATTAGACCTTCCGACACGGCCGCGCAGCTGATAAAGCTGTGATAGTCCCATACGGTCGGCATCAAAAACAATAAGTGTATTCACATTCGGAATATCGACCCCGGTTTCAATGATGGTCGTACTAACAAGCACATCAAACTCACCGGCCAAGAAACTAATCATCACCGATTCCAATTCATTTTCCGTCATCTGTCCATGGGCATAGGTCACCCGTGCATCTGGAACCAGCATGGAAATTTCTTCTGCTTTCCGCTCAATGTCCTCCACTCGGTTGTATAAAAAGTAGACTTGTCCGTCGCGGGCTAGTTCTCTTTCGATTGCCTCCCGGACGAGGGATCCATTGTATTCCATCACATAGGTCTGCACCGGGAAGCGATTCTCTGGCGGTGTTTCAATGACTGATAAATCGCGGACGCCGAGCATTGACATATGCAGCGTCCTTGGAATCGGCGTTGCTGTAAGCGTCAGCACATCAACATTCGTTTTTAACTTCTTAATCTTTTCTTTGTGAGTGACACCAAACCTTTGTTCTTCATCGATGATTAACAGACCTAAATCACGATAAACAATGTCTTTTGACAGCAAACGGTGGGTTCCAACGACAATATCAATGGTCCCTGCCTTTAGGCCTTTGGTCGTTTCTGTTTGTTGTTTTTTTGAACGGAAGCGGCTCAACAGACCAATATTAATCGGATAATCTTGAAATCTCTCTCTCATTGTTTCAAAATGCTGTTGTGCCAAAATCGTGGTGGGCACAAGAAAAGCGACTTGCTTTCCGTCTGCAATTGCTTTAAATGCCGCACGAATTGCTACCTCTGTTTTTCCATAACCAACATCGCCGCACAATAAACGGTCCATTGGCCGCGGCCTCTCCATATCCTTTTTAATTTCATGAATCGATCGCAATTGGTCATCTGTTTCTTGATAGGCAAACGATGTTTCAAATTCGCGTTGCATATCACCATCAGGTGTGAACGCATAGCCTACCGCTGCTTCCCGCTCTGCATAAAGCTTGATTAAATCGTCCGCGATATCTTCAACAGATGACTGGACTTTTTTCTTGACCTTTTTCCAATCAGTGCCGCCGAGTTTATAAATTTTTGGCTCTTTTCCTTCTGAACCAACATACTTCATTACAAGGTCAATTTGTTCAACCGGAACATAAAGCTTATCCGTTCCCTGATAGCGAATGTGAAGATAATCCTTATGAATACCGTTAATAACAAGTGTTTCAATCCCTAAATACTTACCGATTCCGTGATTAACGTGGACCACATAATCGCCAATTCGCAGCTCTGAGTAACTTTTAATTCTTTCCGCGTTTGAAAGCTTTTGACGGCTGACAGACTTCTTCACTCGTTTATTAAATAGCTCTTCTTCAGTGATCACGGCAATTTTTTGGATAGACAGTTCGAAACCTGCTTGCAGGTTGCCTCTCATAATTTGAACTTTTCCCGGCAGGAGCTGTTGATCACCTTTTATAATGCTAGCGTCAATTTCATAATCCTCTAATACACGCTCGAGCTTTTTAACACGCTCTTCATCCGGCCCTAAAAATAAAATAGAATAATTGCCTTTTTTCCATCGTTCAATCTCGGCCTTTAACACATGCATTTGTCCATGGAAATTTTGCATCTGTTTGCAGGAAATATTGATAATATTTTGCGGGCTTGTATTGGCTACATGCCGTAAAAACAGGGACATATACAGGATTGGAAGTTCCTTTTTCTGGAGAAGCGCCTGTAAATCATGGGAGATATGTAAGTCATGGATGATCTGACCTTCACTTAGCAAAGAGGTATACCATTCTGCCTCTTCTTTTACAAGGGAGTCATTCATTTCTTGGACTCTGCTGATTTCATCAATAAAAACCAATCCATGGCGCGGAAGATAGTCTAGTAAACTATTAGGCCTGTCGTATGCCAGCGATAGGTATTTAAAGACTTGATCGGGCTTATGGCCATTTTTTAATTGCTCCAGTTCAAAACTGATATTTTGTGACAACTGAATTTTGGCCTTATCATCTTTTAATTTTTTGAGACTTTTTGCTAAACCGTCTTCAAGCTTGGAAATGATACGGCTATAATCTTCAGCCTCTAGCAATACTTCCGTTGCCGGTCCAATCAAAATTTCTGAAACCTTTTCTTTAGATCTTTGATCTTCTAAAGAGAAATAACGGATTGAATCTACCTCTGTATCGAATAATTCAATTCGGAGCGGGTTTGTTTCAGTAAGCGGATAGATATCGATAATGCCCCCTCTTACGCTGAATTCCCCTGGGGTCGTCACCATTTCAGCCCGGACATAGCCCATCTTGATAAATGTATGGAATATTTTATCAATATCTAAATCATCACCTACTTTTAAGGACAGTTGGTATTCCATCCATAAAGATTTAGGAGGAAGCATCTTCTTCAAACCAGAAATAGGGACAATTAATATACCATGCTGGTGCATACTCCAGTGATTTAAGGCTTCAATACGCTGCGCCTTTAATTCGGGACTGGCAATACTCATTTCAGCCGCAATTAACTCATTGGCTGGAAAGAGGAACACCTCTTTATCACTTAATAGATTTACAATATCATCATAGAGTTTTTGGGCTTGTAATAGATTGTGGGTGACGAGCATAATCGGCCTTTTCATTTTCTTATAGACCGATGCCGTAAGGACCGTTCTAGTTGAACCTGATAATCCAGCAATCAGCTGTTCCCTAAGCCCTCCTTCAACGCCTGCAATAATGGAAAGCACGTCTTCTTGCTTAAGGAATAATGACTTTAAACCGTTCAAGGTTTCTCCTCCCTTCTACGAAAAGCGTAAGCGCCTTGACCCTGCGCCCAAGCCAAACATTTATCAAAGTATAATAGTATAAAAATATAAATAGAAAAACGCTTTGGAGTCGCATCCAAAGCTGGTTAATGAATAAGGTAATCGTATTGGTGGTAGTCTGGATTCCGCTCTAGAGCTTCCTGACAGTCTTCACAGATGGCCGAAATACGAATATCTCCAGATGAATCATAAGCAACCATTTCCTGTCTTTCCTGATCCGTTAGTTTATGAAGACCAAGGGATTCTGAGTGTATTGATGCTTTTTCAATGGAACCAAGGTTTGTACCACAATGACGACAATGGTAATGGATGGCCACGCCTGTCCCTCCCTAATCTACAATTCCTTTCTAGTATTAACCCGATAGGAGGAACTTATTCAACTAGTTTCTTATGCACTTTATTGTATGACATTTTAGCCTGTCTCATGAATACTTACTGATTATATTCATTCATCACCTGCAGGAAAGGCTTCTCCAGCCATACCTCACAGGCCTCAGAACTTTTTTTCACAGCCTCTTGAGTCAAAGCGAATTCATCCGGTCGAAAACGTCCTAAAACATAATCTGGAACGCTCATTCCTGACACTGGCCGGTCAATCCCAATTCGAATCCGATTAAACTGCTGCGTACCAAGATGGGCAACGGTTGATTTAATCCCGTTATGTCCACCTGGACTCCCCTTTTGACGAAGTCTGATTTTACCGACAGGCAAATCGAGATCATCATATATGACTAGCAGGTCCTCTAACTCTATTTGGTAATAATCCATTACGGCCCTTATTGACTCACCAGATAAATTCATATAGGTAAGTGGTTTTAATAAAATGACCTTTTCCCCTTTACAGAAACCCATCCCATAAAGTCCTTTAAATTTAGATTGATTGAGCGGAATATTCATCTGGTTTGATAAGGCATCAATCACTTCAAAGCCGATGTTGTGCCTTGTTTTGTCATATTGTTTCCCCGGGTTTCCTAAACCAACAATCAATTTCATAGGCGGTCCCTCCTCTTTTGGTTTAGCCAACCTTTTAAAAAAATTTCGAAACATAGTTATCTCCCATAATATAATATATTTCCTATGGAAATGCGATAAAGACGTAACCAAAATAGGTTACGTCTTTGTTTCTATTCATTGCCTACTGGCGTCGTTTCTCTGCCTTCTTCATTGTCTGGGTGGCCGCCTTCTTGCTGCTCACCTGCATCTATTTCTTCTTCGACCTTAGGAGGAAGGATGGAGGCGACAACCTCACTGTCTTCATGATTGATACTAAAGGCACCTGCCGATGGAATATCACCAACCGTTATGTTTTCGCCTACCTGCAGGTTTTCAATATCGACTTCGATCTGCTGTGGGATATTATCAGGTGTCGTTGTAATGGAAATTTCATGAAGCGGCTGCTGAAGGACGCCGCCATCCTTTACGCCCATTGCTTCGCCTACAAGAACCAATCTTACATTGACACTTAATTTTGAAGATTTATCTACCGCTAAAAAATCAACATGAAGGATTTCTTTTTTAATAAAATCTTCTTGGTAATCAGTTAGGATCACATCTTGTTTACTTCCCTCGACATCAAGAGAAATGACCCCATTACGGCCGACTGCCCGAATCGTCTTCGTTAAATCAGCAGAACTGATATATACTGGTTTGCTTTCCACTTTCGCACCATAGATGACAGCTGGAATGTTCCCATTATCCCTGATTTTTCGTAATGCTGAATGACGGAGTTCCGTCCGCTGTTTTGCCTGTAAAACCGTACTCATGAATCGTCACCTTCCTAATTTAGATACTATATAAAATTGCCCCAAAATAGGAAGGTTTAAACATTTTTTTATTAAGAAGGACCTGACTCAGGAGTCAGATCCTAACTAAAGCTTATTAATCAAATAAGGTACTTACAGACTGTTCCTCATGTACGCGAATAATCGCTTCTCCCATTAGAGGTGCTACAGACAAAATATTAATTTTATCTGTCTTTTTCTCTTCTGGAAGCTCAATAGAGTTAGTTATAACTAATTCTTTGATTTTAGAATTTTGAATTCTTTCAATCGCAGGACCTGAAAGTACAGGATGGGTACAACACGCATATACTTCAGATGCCCCGTTCTCTATCAAAGCGTTAGCCGCAAGCGTAATCGTTCCAGCTGTGTCAATAATATCATCGATTAAAATGGCGATTTTACCTTCAATATTACCGACAATGTTCATTACTTCAGCCACATTTGGTCTTGGACGACGCTTATCAATGATGGCAATTGGTGCCTTCAGACGCTCAGCCATTTTCCTTGCTCTAGTTACACCGCCATGGTCAGGAGAAACAATGACCACGTCGCCACTAAATTCCCTCTTCTTAAAATAATCTGCCAAAATCGGCACACCCATTAGATGGTCAGTTGGAATCTCAAAGAATCCTTGGATCTGCGGAGCATGTAAATCAAGACAGATAACACGTGTTGCACCGGCCGTTTCAAGCAGATTTGCCACTAATTTTGCTGTAATCGGCTCACGGGCACGTGCTTTACGATCCTGACGCGCATATCCATAATAAGGCATAACAACGTTAATCGTCTTAGCAGAAGCTCTTTTTAGGGCATCAATCATGATTAACAATTCCATGATATTTTCATTAACTGGAGAACTGGTCGACTGAATAACATACACATCGCAGCCGCGGATACTTTCTTCGATATTGATTTGAATTTCGCCATCACTGAATCTTGTTACGGAGCTTTTCCCAAGTTCAACACCGATGACTTTGGCAATTTCCATAGCAAGCGGAAGATTGGAATTTAAACTGAATACCTTTAAGTTTGGATCTAAATATTGATTTGACATGAGGGCCCTCCTAAGATCATTCGCTTATTTCTTTAAGTTAAACTTTGAAACGTAATTTTCTTTATTCACTTGTTTTGCACGGGCAATGGATAAAGCTTCGCCGGGTACGTCGTTTGTAATCGTAGAACCAGCAGCTACATACGCGCCCTTTCCAATAGTGACTGGGGCAACAAGATTGGAGTTACAGCCGATAAAGACTCCATCTTCAATTTTGGTTAAATATTTATTTTTTCCATCGTAATTCACAGTAATGGAGCCGCAGCCAATATTCACATCACTGCCGACTTCAGCATCACCGATATAGCTTAAGTGTGACGCCTTGCTTCCTTTTCCGAATACAGCCTTTTTAATTTCGACGAAGTTTCCAATTTTCACATCATCATCAATATTTGAATCAGGGCGGATGTGGGCGAATGGTCCAATATTAACATGGGAACCGATCGAGCTTTTAAAGGCAGCCGATTGACGTATGACCGTTTCGTTTCCAATTTCACATGCATCAATTTCGGAGTTTGGTCCAATTTGACATTCAGCACCGATAATGGTTTTTCCCGTAACAATTGATCCTGGGTAGATCACCGTATCCTGACCGATTTTAACATCAGTTCCAATATAGGTGTTAGTTGGGTCAATAATCGTTACCCCATTGCGCATATGGGCTTCATTAATGCGCGCGCGCATTATTCCCTCTGCTTCTGATAAGGCTACCCGATCATTCACGCCTAATGTTTCTTCGATTGTCTTGGTTTGATAGGCAGTGACGACTTCGCCCTGTTTTTTCAGGATTTCAATAACATCTGGTAAATAGTATTCTCCTTGTACATTGTCATTAGAAACATTTTTTAATGCTTCGAATAGAGCAGCATTGTCAAAACAGTATGTTCCTGTATTGATTTCATTTACTTTTCGCTCTTCTTCAGTGGCATCTTTATGCTCGACAATTTTTTCAACAAGACCATTTTCATTGCGAATGATGCGTCCGTACCCTGTTGGGTCATCAATTTTCGCTGTAAGAATCGTCGCTTTAGCACCTAATTTTTCATGGTGTTGAAAAAGTGACTCCATGGTTTCAGATTTAATTAACGGGGTATCACCACAAACAACGATCGTGACTCCATCTTTTCCTTCGAGATTGACAGCAGCCTGCATAACAGCATGGGCAGTACCTAGCTGTTGTTCCTGGAGTGCATAATGACTCCTATCTCCTAACTGTGCTTTCACCAACTCAGCTCCATGTCCAATGATAGTGACCATTTCCTGGATATTAAGCTTCGTTACTTGGTCAACAACGTGCTCGACCATAGGTTTACCACAAACAGGGTGTAACACTTTATATAGCTTAGATTTCATCCGCGTTCCTTGTCCTGCGGCTAAAATCACAGCATAGCGATTGGGCATGAACAGTCCTCCAATTTAACCTTTTTATCCATTAAAAATATTAACGTAAATGGGAACTCATTTCAAGGAATGAAAGATATGTGTCTATTGTTGTAATTTTGAGTTTTTTTAGTGTGAAGAGGCGGAGGTTTCTTTCGGGGTGGGATAACACAATAAAAAAGAGCCTTACTTAGAAGAAAGGCCCTAGTTGTAAAGATCCTTAGGAAGCTCCGGCTTCTTCAAATTCTACTTCCAATTCACCTAATCGGTGGTACTCAGCCAATACAGCTTCTTGGATTTTACCGCGTGTTCCTGAATTGATTGGATGCGCAATGTCACGAAATTCTCCATCTGGAGTACGTTTACTTGGCATAGCTACAAATAAACCGTTATTTCCGTCGATAACACGAATGTCATGAACAACAAATTCGTTATCCAATGTGATTGATGCAATCGCTCTCATTCTTCCATCCGTATTAACCCGGCGTAATCTTACGTCAGTTACTTCCATGTGCTCACACCCTTTTCCTAAAGATAAAAAGCTAGTTAAATAAATTCAACAATTAATTTGTTTATTCCTTCTTTATTTTCAAAATTTTTTTAAAAAAATAGGACAAATTTGTGAACTTATGTAAAAACATAAAAAAAAACGCCCGTTTACTTCACGAGCGCTACTACTTCAATCTCTACTAAAACATCTTTTGGCAGCCGGGCAACTTCTACACAGGAACGTGCTGGTTTATGAGTGGAGAAATATTCTCCATATACTTCGTTAACCGCCGAAAATTCGTCCATATTTTTAATAAATACAGTAGCTTTTACGACTGTTTCAAAGGATGCTCCAGCTTCCTCAAGAACGGCCTGTAAATTACGAAATACCTGATGTGTTTGTTCTTTGACATCCCCAGTCACCAATGTACCTTCAGCTGTAAGCGGAATTTGTCCTGAGCTGTAGAAAAGATTGTTAACTATGATTCCTTGTGAATATGGTCCGATAGCAGCTGGTGCTTGATTTGTTTGAACTACTTTCATACGATCTCCCCCAAGTTTTTAAAATAGTTGCCTACCTGAACATTGATCTTCTTTTCTTTTACGTCCACATTCGATAGTTGAACAAGCGAAATGTATTCATCAACTAAGCGCTCTTGTATTTTTTCTGCTTCTACTAATACCGCGATACCGGCAACATGGGAATTGAATTCCTCGATGATGCTGATCATACCCATGACGGTACCGCCTGCCTTCATAAAATCATCGACAATCAAAACCCGTGATCCCTGCTGCATGCTTCGCTTGGACAGAACCATGGTTTGGATTCGCTTTGCAGAACCAGACACATAATTAATGCTGACGGTTGGTCCCTCAGTTACTTTACTGTCTCTTCTGACAATCACAACGGGGACATTCAATTGGCTCGCCACGGCGTACGCAAGCGGGATTCCTTTTGTAGCAACCGTCATCACCACATCAATTTTAGCATCAGCATAGGCAGAGGCAATAATCCGTCCGGCTTTTTGCACAATCGATGGGTTTCCTAAAATATCAGTTAAATATAAATATCCACCCGGCAAAAGCCGATCAGGTTTAGCAATTAATGCACAAAGTTCATCCACAAAAGGCTGTGCTTTTTCTTTGCTTACTTTGACAATAAATTTAACACCGCCAGCGGCTCCAGGCACGGTTTGCAGCGTTCCAATTCCTCTTTGTTCAAAGGTTTCTTTGACGATTGCTAAATCCTCACTGATAGAAGACTTAGCAGATGCATAGCGCTCGGCAAAATACGTGAGCGGTACTAACTGGCGAGGATGGTCCAGTAAATAATGAGTCATATCAATCAAACGTTCACTGCGGCGAAATTTCATAACAAACCCCCAAAAGCCGAATATTCTAATTAGAGGATATCATTATTGTACGTATTTAATCAAGCGAGTGCCGTTCTCCCAGCATTCTAACTGCGAATACTTGGTCACAGAATCCTCTAAGACCGTTGTAAATTCGGTGCATCCTTGAATCATGCTGCACAATTCCAAAAACAGTCGGCCCACTTCCGCTCATTAAAACAGCATCGGCACCAAATCGTTTCATTTGCTCTTTTATTTGCGCTACCTCGGGGTGGAGATTCAAAGTAACCTCTTCTAAAACATTCCCTAGGTTTTGGCAAACCCGTTGATAATCATGACTGTTAATCGCTTCGATCATTTGTCCAATATTTGGATGGCTCATACCATTGATATCTAAGCGTCGATAGACTTCAGCCGTTGAAACCCCAATAAAAGGTTTTGCAAGAATTACCCAGCAGGTTGGCGGCGGCTGCAGTTCTGTAATCATTTCTCCTCTGCCTTTCGCTAAGGCTGTACCGCCATAGACACAAAAGGACACATCTGAACCAATCTCACTGCCGAGCTCTGCTAACTCATCTAATGATAGCCCTAGGTCCCAGAGCTTATTAAGCCCTCTTAACGTCGCTGCCGCATCACTGCTCCCACCTGCAAGTCCAGCTGCCACAGGAATCGTTTTTTCAATAGCAATCAATACACCTTTTTTTACTTGGAAACGAGTCTTTAGCAACTGCGCCGCTTGATAGGCTAAGTTTCGCTGATCATCCGGTACGTATCGATTATGGGAAAGAATATGTATTTGATCTTGATTTAATAAAGTCAGTTCCACCCGATCAGCCAAATCAATCGTGGTCATTATCATTTCAACCTCATGATAGCCATCTGGCCGTTTATGTAAAACATCTAATGCTAAATTGATCTTGGCCGGTGCCTTGACTAAAAGCTTCAATAAGTCCACCTACTTCTATATTGTCCAGCTACAGCGCCTAGGGGCTCGAGGTCATAAGCCAATCCGTCGAGAAGGTTAAAGAGCAACCTTCCAAGCCGGCTCGTCTTATGCTTGTCGCCCCTGAACAAGGTGCTTCCGCTTTTCTTTTTTCCGGAATCCACATTTTGTCCTATTTTACCACAAAATGACTAGTAGTACACAAGCGCATTAGGCTATATAGTGAAAATTAAAGGCCAGAGGGGAAAAACCCCCCTGACCCTGCTGTAGTAAGTAATTCGTTTAAATTACAAGCGGAAGTGCATTTGTATGGATTTAAGACTGACGGCCTCGGCCAGCCAGCTGTGCTTCTGCAAGTTCTATGGCGCGTTTTACCATATTCCCTGCGTCCTTTGCCCGGATGCCCCCCCAGCCGTCTTTTTGGACGACATCATAAAAACCAAGATCTTTCGCAAGTTCTTCTTTAAATTGGTTCGACATAATCCCTTTTCTTCTGCCCATCTAAACAACCCCTTTCCTACTACAGCATTCTTAGTATGAGTAAATATTGGGTTTTAATTAAAGCAAAAAGCAGTAAACATTTGTTTACTGCCCCTCATCACTTATATTCTAGCTTAAAGCTACATGTCCTGCTGTTTCATCGTAGAATGTAATTTGAACGGTTTCCGTTAAAACATCTGCATAGCTGTATGAAACACGTTCAAACGAATTTTCGTCCTGATCTAATTCAATCACAAAAACAGATGGGTAAGTCTCAGCTAAAACGCCGGAACGTTCAATCGTCTTTCTACGTCCTCCGTTTGCTTTTAGCAATAATCTTTTCCCTAGATTTGTGTCAAGAGCCTTTTTAATATCGGCTAAGGTTTTTGGCATTCGGTCCACCTCACTATGTAAAGTATAACACACTGACATAGTCCTGTCAAACAAAAATATAAATTATATCAGTCCGACAAAAAGTTTGTCAATATTTTTTCTTCTACTTTTTCTTCTAAATTTCAACATTTCTATCGTTACCTTAATGTCAAGGGAATATGTGCACTTTATAAAAAAAATAAGCCTCAGGGTCTAAAGGCTTATATTTTCTCTATATCTTGATCTTCTTCATCATCCTCATCCTGGATTGGTCTATATGGCATTCCTGTCCTTAATACACCTTTTGTTTCGATGCCTCCCAACCCCTTTTCTCCTGTTAACGTATTGCGCAGTACATCCCAAACATTGATTCTTTCCATAAACGGGGTAAAGCTTATTTTTGCCACGATATAGACCGGATCAAGTGCGTGTATATTGATCCTTGCTGGTGAGCTGGCGTAGTTTGCACCTGCATGAATTAACGATTCGAAATGTGATTGACAGGCACCCGCAAAAATGACCAACTGATCCAGATGTGGAACTTTCCTTCGTGCTTCTCTTACTGTTTGAACGAAGTGCTTGGAATGCCGATAGGCGTTAATATCAGTCATTTTTCCCTTCGCCTTCGAGTAGGCGTCATGTCCTGTGATGACAAGGATATCTGGACGATAGTAATCCATTAATTCACCAATTTTCTCAGGCATTTCCTTCTCGTTGCAATGGATGCCTAAAACAGGGACTCCAATTTTTTCATATAAGGTCATACATTTTTTTAGATAGGAGGGATCTCCATCTAAGTGTAGGACCCTGCCAGGAATCTGAAAATAATTGCTTGGTTTTACATACCCACCTGTTGCATCATATTCTTGTCTCTGTTTCAATAAATCTACATCCTGCGTAAAAAGTCTAAGTGACTGTTCTTCAAGAGTTCGGTATTCCTTAGTGAGTTTTAATCTTTCAGTTTGATTGATGACAACCAAATCATTATATGGAGCATCTGCTACGATGCGGAAATCTTCCCCGTAAAGGATCGCAAATTTCTGGTCATTTATTTTTCTAATATCGATAACACGAAAAAGAATATCACAGTTGTACGATCGTCTGCCGACAATATCCATTAATTTTATATCCACTGCCGTCACTCCAATTAGACCAGCAAAAAAGGCCTTTCAAGTAGTAATAAAGTTCTCTCATAGGCTATGCAGGGATATTTGTCCTTGTGAAAAAAATAAAAAGACCTTGGAACAAGGTCTAGTGAAAGTATGGATATAGTTCGTCACTTAAGCGGCCAAATTCCTCTAAAGAGAGGGTCTCGCCTCTTCGTGATGGTTCAATGCCACCGGCTGCTAGTGCCGCAAGAATTAACTCTTTCTTCTGTTTCCCATCCGGCAGCTGGCTCGTCAAATTATTCAACAAAGTTTTTCTCCTTTGCGCAAAGCTTGCCTTTGTCACTTGGAAAAAGAAATCCTCATCCTTGACGCTGACAGCCGGGCTTTCCCGCTTAATCAGCCTAATTACCGCTGAATCAACATTTGGCTGGGGTACAAATACCGTTTTAGGTACAATCATCACCGTCTCAGCCTCTGTATAGTACTGAACAGCAATAGAAAGGGATCCATAATCCTTTGTCCCTGGCTTAGCGGAAATCCGATCTGCTACCTCTTTTTGGAGCATACAGACAATACCGCGGATTGGCAGATGTTCCTCGAGCAACTTCATGATAATAGGTGTCGTCACATAATAAGGTAAATTCGCCACAACCATAACATCGGTAAGTCCGGCAAACTGTTCAGCCATTACAGTTCCGACATCTGCCTCTAATACGTCATTATGAATGATGCTGACATTCGGATACGGCGAAAGGGTATCAGCTAAAATAGGCAGCAATCTTTGGTCAATCTCGAAGGCTACAACCTTCTGAGCCGAGCGGGCAAGCTGCTCTGTCAAGGCTCCAATCCCCGGCCCAATCTCAATCGCTCCGGATTCTTCCGTTAAATCAGCAAAACTAACGATTTTTTTTAATATATTGGTATCAATTAAGAAATTCTGGCCTAGGCTTTTCTTAAATGAAAAACCGTATTTCTCCAGAATCGCCTTTGTTCTTACGGGTGTTGCAATATCTTTATTCATTTTTTTCCTCCAGCCTAACAACAGCAAGTGCCTCTGCAAATTCCAGTTTGCTTATTTGAAACATCATTAAGCGCTTATGCAGCTGTTTTCCATTTGTATAGCCTATTTTTAACAGCTTTCCCAGTAAGATCCTCCGTTCCTTTGAACCTTCACCACCAACAAGTCCGGCAGTAATTAAATCCTCTTGGGAAATCTCTTCTGAAATCGTTTCATGCATGGTTTGTGCATCCTTCAATGCCTCTCGTATAGCTTCTGGCTTGGCATGCTCAACTCCGACACCTTTACCGCCTTTCGCAATGGCTGCTTCTTTTGGTAAAAAGGCATGCTTGCACCCTGGGACGTTTTCAGCAATTGTCTTCCTGATCTTTTCCCCAGGAAAGTCGGGATCTGTAAAAATGATGACGCCTCTTGTTTCTTGAGCACGCTTTACTTTTTCAATGGTAGCTTGATTTACTGCAGAACCATTTGTTTCGATCGTATCTGCATCTATTGCTCTTTTTATGGCAGTCGTATCATCCTTGCCTTCTACGACAATGATTTCTCGTATCTTCATTCTTCCTCCAAAAAAATTAAAAATAATTGAAAAAAAACTGAAACATTTTTGTAATGTCCATCGTCTATATTATCAAACACATTCATAAGCTAAAGTATAAATAACTTTGAAGAAAAAGTAAAAATGCAGAGGAAAGGACCCTCTGCACCCCAAAAAAATTAATTTAAAATCTTTATCTTTACCTTTTTACGTCCCCAGCGGTATGCATCGGAATTAGACGGCACAAAAACATCAATGATATAACCTTTTATCGCCCCACCGGTGTCAGCTGCAACAGCATAGCCATAGCCTTCGACAAAAACCTTCGTTCCGAGCGGAATAATCCTCGGATCAACGGCAATGACTTTCATATTTGGATTAGCACGGAGATTAAGACCTGTTGCAGTACGCCCTGAACAGCCATTACAATTCGCTGTATAGGCGGTTGCAGTAACATAAAACTCTGTTCCCGTTTCATCTGCGCCACGGGAAACTTGCATAGACAAATCCTTCGTTCCGACAGCCACAACTTTATCCTGTTTCTCTGAAATCATCTGCTCGCTTAATAATTTTCTTGAAACTTCCTTGCCATTTTCAAGTAAAACTTCGAATTGCTTTGAAACGCGGCCTTGTTTACCTGCTGATAATGTCTTCTCTTTCCCTTTTGCTAAGCTTTCATCTTTCTTTGTAACAACAGCAAATTCAACAGGTTCTTCCACTACATCGGTGACTTTTTCTACTCTGATGACGTTAACAACACCATTCTCTTTCATTTTTTCTGTTAGTGTTGGTTCAACTCGGTCTAATGTATTTAGCTTGATTCCCTGCTGCTTCAAAAAGTCAGCGACCGTAGTCGAAGTGGTCCAAACTTGTTGTGATTTTCCGTTGTCAACTAAAGTAAGATTTAAGGCTTTTTCAATGCCAACCGTCAGCTTGTTTTTGATTGTCGCTTGCGGTTTTGGTGAGATTTGATCATGAGCGTTCAAAACAATTTTCTGCTCCTTTAAGAGCTCAGCCACATTCCCGGCTGTTGTCCAAATCGTTTTTTTCTCGTTGTCCTTCACAATAGTAACCTGTTTCGCCTGCTTCCAAACGACATTAAGGTGGTCCCTCACCTTTGCATTTGCCTTTGGAGATAGGTAGTCTTGTGAGCGAAGTGATACATCCAGTTCATCAAATAACTCTTTGACGGTATCTGCATGTGTGTTAACGACCTTTTGCTCGCCATTAAGAGTAATTGCAACAGTTTTCTTTGATCCTTCGAAAAAAAGAATGCCAAGAGTTGTTAACAAAACTACAAAACTAGCAAAAGCAATGGTCAAATTTCTCCCGCTCAAAGACATGAAATTCAGGTTTTTCATGTTTTTGAATACGATGAAAAACGCCTCCTTTTCTTGGAGAGATTATTGAGAACCATGCTGTCGGCTGTCAACCCTTGCTTACGCTGTGAACGTATTTTTAATTATGCATAATATTGAGAAAATTGCAAAGGAAAACTTATCGACACGGTAATCCTATGTTGAAAAGGAGACGTGTAGAACTTTTTGTTATCAGAAAAAATTAAGACAAGCTTCTTGCCCATTCGACAAATTGTCTTATCATTTTATGGCGAATAATTTTTTAGCATTTCGTGTCGTTACTTCGGCCACTTCCTCTAAAGAAATCCCCTTTATTTCGGCAATTTCTTCTGCGACGAGCTTTACATAACTCGGTTCATTCCTCTTACCTCGATATGGATGTGGAGCTAAATATGGGCAATCGGTTTCAATTAATAATTTATCTAAAGGAATTTCAGCCGCTACTTCCTTCGGCTTTTTTGCATTTTTAAAGGTTACAGGACCTCCGAGTGATATGTAGAAGTTCATCTTTACGCATTCTTTTGCCACCTCTGGACTCCCACTAAAGCAATGCATAATCCCCCCTACTTCCTCTGCCCCTTCCTCTTTTAAAATTTCAACAATATCAGCCGTTGCCTCCCGATTGTGGATAACAATAGGCAGCTTCACTTTTTTGGCTAATCTGATTTGCTTGCGGAAAACTTCCTTCTGAATGTCTTTTGGAGACTTGTCCCAATGATAGTCCAAGCCCATTTCCCCAATAGCAACAACCTTAGGATGCTGAGATAATTCCTCAATCCAAGCTAAATCCCCATCCGTCATATCAATGGCGTCAACGGGATGCCAGCCAACACAGGCATAGATAAACTCATAGCTTTCCGCTAATTCCATCGCTTTTTCGATCGTCGGTCTATCAAAACCGACAACAACCATATTGCTAACTCCCTCAGCTTGCGCTCTTTCAATCACTTCCTGTAAATCTTCGTTATATTGTTCTGCATTTAAATGTGCGTGTGTGTCGAATAACATGGAACAATCTCCTTTTTACATTAGGTTAAATTTTTGAAAAAAATATCTTTGTCATAAATGAAATGAAAAAAGGGAAATGCCACGAAATTTGTTTCACGTGGAACATTTCCCATTATTTTTATTTTACTTTCGATCCATTTGGAAGCGTTTGGTCTACGGTGGCAAGCGATAACTGGCCATCTTTAGAACCTGCTAAAATCATTCCTTGTGATAATTCACCACGTAATTTAACTGGTTTTAAATTAGTTATACAAATAACTTTACGCCCTACTAATTCTTCAGGCTTATAGTACTGGGCAATTCCCGATACAACCTGGCGCTTTTCATAACCAAGGTCAAGCTGAAGCTTCAGCAGCTTATCTGCTTTTTTAATCGGCTCTGCTTGGATGACTTCTGCAACGCGGAGGTCAATCTTCATGAAATCATCAATGGCGATCTCATCGATTTCTTCAGGTTTTTCCTCTTTCTTTTCCTCCGCAGCCTCTGGAGCTCCGCCTTGCATCTTTGCCTTGATGAATTCCACTTCTTCCGCAATTTCGAGCCTAGGGAAAAGCGGAGCATCCTTGGCCACCTTTGTACCGCTAGGAATCATTCCGAAATTCCCAAGACTATCCCATGCTTTAAGAGCATCGTCTTCTATTCCTAACTGTTTGAAAATCCCTTCTGGGGTACGTGTTAAAAACGGTTTTAAAAGAATCGCTGTTCGGCGTAGTGATTCTGCCAAATGAACCATTACACTAGCCAGATCCTCTTTTTTACCCTCATCTTTAGCTAGCGTCCATGGCTGCGTTTCATCGATATATTTATTGGTTCGGCTGACTAATTGCCAAATGGATGTTAAGGCAACGGAAAATTCCATTTTCTCCATCGCTTCTTCGTATTTTGCAACCGTATCACGATTTACTTGAAGCAAGGAATCATCAAATTCACTGACAAAACCTGTATAGGTTGGAATAACCCCTGCAAAATATTTTTCAATCATCGCAACCGTACGATTTAACAGATTTCCAAGGTCATTGGCTAAATCAAAGTTAATTCTTTCGACAAATCCTTCCGGTGTAAACACACCATCAGAACCAAATGGTACTTCTCTTAATAAATAATAACGCAGTGCATCAAGGCCATAGCGGTCAATTAAGGTAACTGGGTCAACGACATTCCCCTTTGATTTGGACATTTTTCCATCCTTCATTAACAGCCAGCCGTGCGCAAATACCTTTTTAGGCAGCGGAACATCCAAAGCCATAAGCATAATTGGCCAGTAAATCGTGTGGAAACGAACAATCTCCTTCCCTACCAAATGAACATCGGCAGGCCAGTAATTCAAATAATTCGCATCGTTTTCTGTGCCGTAACCTAATGCCGTAATATAGTTAGAAAGAGCATCAATCCAAACATAGATTACATGCTTTGGATCACCCGGAACTTTAATCCCCCAATCAAACGTAGTTCTTGAAACCGCTAAGTCCTCTAATCCAGGCTTTATAAAGTTATTAATCATTTCATTTTTACGAGATTCAGGCTGGATGAACTCAGGATTCTCTTCGTAATACTGCAAAAGTCGGTCGGCATATTTGCTCATTCTAAAAAAGTAAGATTCCTCCCTTACCTTTTCAACTGGACGGCCGCAATCAGGGCAATTTCCATCCACTAACTGCCGGTCAGTAAAAAACGATTCGCAAGGTGTGCAATACCAGCCTTCATATTCATCGAGATAAATATCTCCCTGTTCAAGCAATCTCGCAAAAATCTTTTGGACAATTTGCTTATGTCTTTCTTCTGTTGTCCTGATAAAATCATCATAGGAAATATCAAGTTTATTCCAAAGTACTTTAATTTCTTCCGCCATTCCGTCTACATACTGCTGCGGAGTAATCCCCGCTTCTTCCGCTTTGCGCTGAATTTTTTGCCCATGCTCATCTGTTCCTGTTAGATACCTAACATCATAGCCGCGCATCCGCTTATAGCGTGCCATTGCATCACCAGCAACCGTGGTATAAGCATGACCAATATGTAAATTTCCACTTGGGTAATAAATCGGTGTGGTTAGGTAAAAAGTCTTTAATTTTTCCTCCATTTTTACTCCTCCTAATTCGGCAGGCAATCGTAATCCCTACTGACCATTATTGCCTCTTTTTTCCCTCTTCTATCCTCAAAATATACCGAAATTTGGACATTTGTGCAAGAAAGCTCCTTTCATTCACTTCCAAGTTTTTAAAATATTTTCCTATTACACCCATAAAAAGCAGAGTGCTATCGAAATTTATGTTGGTTACAAGATAAAATTGTAGATATTTGTCGAATTATATATCGATATAAAAGAGTGTGTATTTACACTACGATAATATTAAAAACGGTGTATAAATGTAAGAATATTAAGTAAA
Source organism: Neobacillus pocheonensis (assembly GCF_050477905.1). Classification (NCBI taxonomy): domain Bacteria; kingdom Bacillati; phylum Bacillota; class Bacilli; order Caryophanales; family Bacillaceae; genus Neobacillus; species Neobacillus pocheonensis. The sequence goes on from NZ_JBCNAD010000022.1 coordinate 42,953, forward strand.
ACCCTTTTAAATCAACAATCGTCACGTAAGGAAAAATTTTCTATTACTTTTCAAAATAAAAATTATTGACGAATATGGGAATGGCTGGTATTATGAATGTAAGAGAAATTTGTCGAATAATGACGAATTGTAGAATAGATATTATACTTTTTTTATGAGTGAGAGGAGATTATAAAATGAAATCTACTGGTATTGTTCGTAAAGTTGATGAATTAGGTCGCGTAGTTATTCCGATTGAACTAAGACGTACTCTTGGAATCGCTGAAAAGGATGCTCTTGAAATTTATGTTGATGATGATCGCATCATCCTTAAAAAGTACAAGCCAAACATGACTTGCCAAGTAACTGGCGAAGTTTCTGATGATAATTTAGCACTAGCAGGCGGAAAATTAATTCTTAGCCGTGAAGGTGCAGAACAATTACTTCAAGAAATTCAAAACAGCTTTACATTAGCAAAATAAGAGATATAAGAGAAAATCAACATTCCACATTAACATAAATGGCTCCAGACCCTTATTGGTTCTGGAGCTTTTAATTTACTCAATATGATAAGCCTGATAAACTTCGCGCTTATTCATGCTCCGGTCCTTTGCTGTTTGCTTGATCGCTTCTTTGGAAGCCATGTTTTTTACAGAAATATAGTGATTAACATGTTCCTCAATAGTTAGTAGATCCCACCAGCTGGATTCTTCCTCTTCCTCACCAGTTGATCCCTCGACAATCAAACAAAATTCCCCGCGAATTTCATCTTGATTTGCCCATTCAATTGCTTCTTGGATGGTCCCGCGAATAAATTCTTCAAACTTCTTTGTCAGTTCACGGCACAAGGCAATTTTTCGATCCCCTAGAATTTCAAGCATAATCGCCAATGTTTCTTTCAGACGGTGGGGCGATTCGTAAAAAATAATGGTTGCCGTTTGTTTCTTTAAACCCTCTAGTTCTTGGCGCTTTTCTTTTTTCCCCCGTCCTAGAAACCCATAAAAGTAAAAAGGCTGACAGCTAATTCCTGAGGCAATTAAGGATGTTAAGGCTGCATTAGCTCCTGGTAAAGGAACAACCGTCAATTTGTCGTTAACAGCAGCCTGGACCAGCTCAAAACCTGGATCAGAAATTGTTGGCATCCCTGCATCACTGACAAGGGCTATTTTCTGACCTTCTTTGATTCTTTGAATCAGTTTTTCGCCGCTTGTCTCTTTGTTGTGCTCGTGATAGCTGACAACAGGCGTTTCAATTTCAAAATAATTGCAAAGCTTTTTCGTATTACGTGTATCCTCTGCAGCAATCAAATCTGCTTCTTTTAACATTCTGACTGCCCGAAAGCTCATATCCTCCAAATTTCCTATTGGAGTTGGAACAAGATAAAGAATTCCTTTATGTTCTTCATTCTCAAAGCTTTTCTGCTGCCACATCATAACCACCCGTTTCTTCCATTAAAAACTCTATTTTCTTTTTTCGTGTTAACCTTTTAAAATCATATTCCGCTCTAAGGGCATCACTTTTATTGTCAAAGCCTTTATAAAAAGTCAACTCAACTGGCCCTCTTCCTCGTGTATATTTTGCCCCTTTTCCTTCGTTATGAAGCTTTAGGCGGCGCTCAAGATTATTGGTATAACCGCCATAAAAGCTCCCATCCCTGCAAGTTAAGACATAAAAATAATGTTCACTATTCTCCATATAAAATCTCTCTGATTTCGGGAGTGTATTCATCCTGGTCATTATAAACCATCAGCGGCGGCAGAATTTTTAAATCTGGACTGCCATCTTTGATTGCCTCCACTAAAAGTGTGTTGGCTTCCTTCCCTTGTTTAGGGTACACGAACTGAATTCGCTTTGGCTCAAGTCTATATGCGCGCATCAGCGTAATCATATCAAGGAGTCGTCCCGGACGATGGACAAAAGCCACTTTTCCCCCCTGACGAACTAATTGACTGGAAGCTTTTATCGCATCTTCTAGTGTGCAGAAAATCTCATGGCGAGCAATGGCAAGATGCTCATTTGGATTGATTTCGTCCTTAGATGGTGTCGTAAAATATGGGGGATTGCAAGTAACAACATCGTATTTCCCAAAGCCTAATTGTTTAGGCATCTCCTTAATATCACCATGAACCATGTGTAACCGGTCCTGAAGGCCGTTATATTCAACACTTCTAACCGCCATATCATATAGACGCTCTTGAATTTCTACTCCTGTAATTTTCCCTCTTGTACGAGCGCTCAAAAATAACGGAATTACACCATTGCCGCTGCAAAGATCAATTAAATTTCCTTTTTGAATGGGCACATACACAAACCTTGCCAGCAATACGGCATCGAGGGAAAAGGCAAAAACAGATGGGCTTTGAATAATCCTCAAATTCTCAGCAAGTAAATAATCAAGCCGCTCATCATCTTTCAAATTTACCATCTTGTCCTCCTAATATGAAAATAGCCTCCCCGTTGAAGGAAGGCTAAACTATTTCTTATTAAGGAAGGAAAGGCAAAATAAACAATCGCCTTCCTTCCGCAAGCTTCCAAAGTGAAGGTTGCAAATATGAAAGCCTTCTTGGTAAAGACGGGCGAGGTTATCGTACCCCTCACCAACATCAAACGGCTTCATGACGGGTGCCCCTGTTTGAGCTGCCCCTTTTTTAACCTCTGTGTCTTTCTTTTCTACTTCCGTGGTAACATCTAATCGGCGCCTTAGATGTTCATTTTCAAGCTTTAAATAATGATTTTCTTCTAGTATTTCGGCTAAATGCTGCTTCAATTCCCCTAGCTGTTGGTAAAGATGGCCAATTTGTGTTTCCATATTACTGACTGATTCAAATATCTCTTTTTTATCCACGTGCACACCTCTTAATCTGTGGATTGTATAGAAAAGGCACCTTCTTTAATGATTTCATCCAAAGTATACTCCAGAACCCGTTCTTGTTCCTTTAGTTCTACCTGAAGTACCCGTTCTAATATATTTAATCCTACTACTTTTCCAGCACCCATTGGTGTTTCAATGACTTCTCCTAAATCAGGGAGCTGCTCTTTTGCAGATTCATATTCATCATTTTCATATTTTAAGCAGCACATTAATCTACCGCATAAACCGGAAATTTTAGTAGGATTTAAAGATAAATTTTGATCCTTCGCCATTTTGATGGAAACGGGATCAAAGTCACCTAAAAAGGTTGAACAGCAAAGCATTCTGCCGCAAGGTCCAATACCTCCAAGCATCTTTGCTTCGTCCCGGACCCCAATCTGACGCAATTCAATACGCGTCCGGAAAATAGCCGCTAAGTCTTTCACAAGCTCGCGAAAGTCGACTCTTCCATCAGCAGTAAAATAAAAGATTATTTTATTACGGTCAAATGTATATTCAACATCGACTAGTTTCATATCCAGTTGATGTTCATTTACTTTCTCATTACATACTTCATAGGCTTCCTGGGCTGCTTGTTTATTTTCATCTACAATCATTCGATCCTTTTGGTCTGCGATTCTCACGACCTTTTTCAATGGCAGAACAACATCATGCTCCCCCACCTGTTTGCGGGGAATGACAGCCCTTCCATATTCGACGCCGCGTACCGTTTCAACAATGACAAAATCATCTTTTTCGATTGAGAGGTCTCCAGGATCAAAATAATAGATTTTCCCCGCCTTTTTAAAGCGTACTCCTACAACATCATACAAATGAAGATCCCTCCTGCAATTTTAACACAAGCTGTTCCATCATCAGCTGAGGATTCATATTAGCCGCAAGCTTCCTCTTTGATTCAAGGATAGCTGACATTTGTTCCGATAGGCGCCGGCCGGATGTTTGCAAGGCAAATTGCTTTAACCGCTCACTTTCTCCTTTAAAAACAATTTGCTCCTGCTTATCTAATTGTATATATAGTAAATCCTTAAAAATAAGAAGTAAAAGATCTAAACCACGTTGAATCTGTTCTTTATCTTTAAAGTGAGGGAACCAATCACTTTGAAGCGTTACCATCGCCTCAAGTGGATTTTTTCTCAACACTTCATATAATTTTAACATTATTTTTTGGGCTTGTGCAAACCATTCGTTGGCATTTAATTCAATAGCTTCATCGATACTATTGGTCAACTGGGCCAATAGTGGTGCCTTCAGCATATCCACACCGCTTTCCACCAATTGTTTTATCATCACTTGCGGTGATAATGGTTGAAATGTTAATGTTTGGCACCGTGAAAGAATGGTAGGTAATATTTGCTGGGGCTGCTCGGTTAGTAATATGGCCACCGTCTCGGCATTGGGTTCTTCAAGGAATTTTAATAAGCTATTCGAAGCGCTGTTACTCATTTTATCAGCATGGACGATCAAGTAAACCTTCCTTAAGGATTCTAATCCTTTTTTTGAAAACTCTACTTGCAGGTTTCTAATCTGGTCCACCTTAATTGACAGCCCATCCGGCTCGATTAAATGAACATCCGGATGATTGCCATGGTTAATCCGGCGGCAATTTTTACATTCTTCACATGGTTTAAAGCCGCTGGTTATGGATTCGCAGAAAAGGGACTTCGTTAAGAGTAGTCCTATTTCTCTTTTCCCAGTCCCTCTCATGCCCTCAAAAAGATATGCATGGGCCACTCGATTTTTTAATAAGCTGTTTTGTAACATTTTTAAAACTGCTGGCTGCAGCTCTTCTAGTTGATCCCATGTTTTAACCACATTTATCACTCACTTTTTTTAAAAATGCATGTATTGCTCAATAGGGAGAACGAATACGGTTGCCCCGCCTACCTCTACTTCCACAGGATATGGAACATAGGAGTCGGCGTTTCCGCCCATTGGGGACACAGGTGAAACGAGCTGATCCCTCGCTCTGCAGTTATCCTTAATAATCTGAAGAGCCCGGTCGACGCGAATATCTTCCGTCCCAATCATGAAGGTAGTGTTGCCTGATTTTAAAAATCCACCTGTACTAGCTAGTTTTGTCGCTCTAAAATTATTCTCTACTAATGCTTTTGATAACCGGTTGCTATCTTGGTCTTGTACAACAGCGATAATTAGTTTCATCGAACAATCCTCTCCTCTATTAAACCGATTCTAGTTCCCTTTATCTATATTATAGCAGATTTATTTTAAGTGGATATTTAGCCATGAAAAAAAGCCTTAACAAGAAGGCTACTTTTCGGTTAATTTTGCTTCAACAATCTTGATGGTCTCTTTAAAAACTTCATCTACTGTTCCAGAAGCATTAATTTTTATAATGCGCTTGGGAAAACGTTCAATGAGAAGATGATAGCCCTCCCGCACTTTGTGGTGAAATTCAAGATTTTCTAAATCTAATCGATTAATTTCACGGCCTTTATTTTTATTGATACGGTTTAGCCCTTGCTCTGGCTCGATATCAAAATAGATCGTTAACGCTGGCATTAAATTTTCAATAGCAAATTGATTAATGCTCCATACTTCGTCAATACCTAACCCTCTTGCATAGCCTTGATAGGCAAGGGAGCTGTCCACAAACCGGTCGCAAAGGACATCTCTTCCCGCTTCTAATGCCGGTTTCACTCTCTCTATTAAATGTTGTCTTCGTGCTGCTGCATAGAGCAAAGCTTCTGTCCGGGGATCCATAGCTGTATTTTCTTTGTCTAAAATAACTCTTCGAATTTGTTCCGCGATATCAATGCCGCCAGGTTCTCGTGTTAACAAGGCGTGGTTAAGTTTTTTGGCAACCATGCTGATGATTGTAGTCTTTCCCGCACCATCCGGGCCCTCAAATGTAATAAACGTTCCTTTGTTCATTGAAATAAAACCCTCCAAAACTGTATGAATCTTAAGGTGTACAAAAAATTCTTATTAACTCTTTTTTTAAGGCTGAGCCGCCTTGAAACCTTGCCCCTGATTTTAAAAGTGCTTTCAGCTGGTTAAGCTTGTCTGCTGTCACTATTTCTCCCTTTAAAAGCAATGGAATTCCAGGAGGATAAGGAATAATCGTTTCGGCACAAACCTTTCCTATGACATCATTTATAGGTATTTCCCTCTCTGCTAAATCAGGCATTTCTTTATATGGAATGGCTAAGGTGGAAATCCTGTCGTTAGCAGGTTGATACGGTACACTCCATTCTTGATACGATAGATTTCCTAAAATAGTCCTTATTTTTGATACTGTTTCACGTAAAGGATATTTATCTCCTGCTTTTAATAAAGGCAGGATGAGTAGAACATTATAGGGATCTGCTAACTCCGTGAAGATGGATTGTTCCTCTAATTTTTTTTGAATCTCAAACCCCGTTAATCCGCATCTGGACTGAATGGTAATTTTCAATATATCTCCATGATGTTCTGGAAACTCTAATACTTTAATTTGGGGAATTTTTGCTAGTTCCTCTTTAAAGTGGTTTATTTCTTTTTGTAAAAATAATATGTCCTTTTGGTCATATTGGGCTAAATAATTTCTTGCGAGATCCAGTGATGCCATGATTGGATAGGACGGACTACTCGACTGGAACATTCCTAGATATTCCTTTACCTTATTCCTATGAATAAATTTACTATTAAAATGTAAATATGAGCCCATCGTCATCGCTGGCAACGTTTTATGGGCGGATTGAACGACAATGTCTGCGCCCATTTGCGCTGCGGAAGTCGGAAAGGGTTTGCCGATGATAAAATGCGCGCCATGGGCTTCATCGACTAATACAGGCATATGATGTAGATGGGCTTGGTTAATAATTTCTTGTATATCGCTGGTTAGTCCGTAATAGTTAGGATACGTTATTATAATCGCCTTGGCATTCGGGTATTGGTGGATGGCTTTGGTTACTGTTTCAACACTAATTCCCCCAGCCACGTTCCATCCCTGAATATATTCCGGCTCTAAAAATACAGGGTTTGCCTTTGTTAGTTTTAACGCATTTAAAACAGACTTATGACAGTTCCTTTGAACGAGGATAGTGTCGTCTTCTGAACCTGCTGACATGATCATCGCAAGGTTGCCGACAGTCGACCCATTTACAAGAAAGTAACTTTTTTCTACCTGATACAGATTCGCTAAAAGGATTTCAGACTTTAAGATAGCTTCTTCAGGTGAGTGCAAGTCATCTAAACCAGATAGTTCAGTAGCATCGAGCTGAAGGATTGGCTTAAAAAATGGTGACTGGTTAAGAAGACCATTTTTATGACCAGGTACATGAAAGGAAATGGGATTCTTTCTTTGATGTTCCAATAAGGCATGATATAGGGGTGTTTCTGTTTGCTTGTTCATTTTTATATACTTCCTTTACATAGTCACATCTATTTTAACAAAAAGCTATGTTAAAGAACATTGTTGATTCTCTAAGCACGTTGATTGGAGCGGAAGGCGCGAAGACTCCTGCGGGAGTACGGGGTAGGGGAGACCCATCAGGAGTGAAGCGACGAGGATGCTCCCCAACACGCCCGCGAACCGCTCGCGCCTGGAGCGGAAATCAACAGACTAGTTTAATAGAGCCTAACAGACTGGCAATCCCTTTTCCATGGCAAAAAAATAAAGCCCCCTCAAGGACTTGTTACGAAAATATTTCTGGAGTTGTTATTTTTTTAAGCTGTTTAAGAAAATATTTATATTTTGGGTCATTTGTATCTGTTTGAATCAAATCATTTTCACAGTCCGTACAAATAAAAGAAGAGTATAGATGTATGCCTTTTGGCTTTAGATTCTCACAAATTACACATGTTTCTTCAAGCTGACTATGTGCTAAAAATGAACTCAATCCCTCCACCTCCATACATCCATTCTGCCCGCAAAGTTTGATTTGTATACAATTTTTCGAATACTCTTTATTATATTATGTTGCGTTTTAGAATTGGGTGTATGTCTATACGTGATTTCTTTTAAAAACTGTAAATTTTTGTTTGAGTTTATTTTCTTTATAAGGGCATTGTGGACTCAGCTTTTATTTCCTTCGCTTCCCGCGTCCTCTATATAATCCAGTTTTCTTTTTTGGATAAAAAATTTGCCCAAAACAAAAAGACAATCCTCGCAGATTGTCCTTTTAATGTGCCT